>JAPLIW010000392.1 GCA_026388915.1 Deltaproteobacteria bacterium | reverse complement strand
GCAGGAGCTCATGGGGAAATTCGAGTACCTCGTAGAACGTCATGGAGCCTTTTTTACATTTATTCTCTTCCTCATCCCCGGCATCCCCAAAGACTCTTTGTGCTACCTATTGGGTTTGAGCCCCATGCATGTATTTACCTTACTGGTGATCTCCTGCTTCGGACGAATCCCGGGAACCCTGCTTTTGACAATGCAAGGCAGTTCCGTCCGTTCTGAGCATTACCGTTCCTTTTTTGTGGTTTTGGCCACCATTAGCTGGTTTTGTCGCGAATTTCAGAAGGCCAATCCTGCTATCCGCATCGAAACGAAGATCCATATCCAAGAAAATGACGTGGCCAACCCTGTAAAAACCGTCATTTATCGGGTCATGCAGGAAGCTTTCAATAATATTTCCAAACACAGCAAAGCGAATCTCGTCAACCTTACCCTACAGAAAGAAGAAAACAAGATAGAATTTATCATCCAAGACCACGGCCAAGGATTCGATTTGAATGCCGTGTATTCCCTGAAGAGTTCCGAGAAGGGATTGGGTCTCGCCGGGATGAAAGAGCGGACTTTTCTTTCGGGTGGATCTTTTTCGATCCAATCCACCCGGGGGATAGGGACCACAATTCGCGCCTCATGGCCGATATCGGCTTAAATCCCCATTTCCCTCTCCTTCTGCGCCCCTTCGGTGGGGTTTTCTTGTTTTGCCATTTCTGAAAATATCCCGCCCAAATCGAAACGATCCAATCATTTTCGGCATTAAAAGGATAGGGTAATTTTTTGGGGAGCGGAGGAATTGCAGATTGATAAGGGTCGCAACTTTGGCAGGGTATCTTTATCAACCGGCCATGGATCCCTGTTTTACTCACGGACGCCGGTGACAGAAAAAAATCTATAACTCCCTATTAAACTTAAAAGTTCACCTTCCGGTAAAAGATCCCCTTGGTTATTTCCGCTGCAACCATGAATACCCCAACAATGATCCCCACGGATAGAATGAAAGGGATAGGCAGCAGGATGAACCCAAAAACTTCCCCAAGAGGGCTAAAAGGAAGAATCAGAGTAAGGCCAACAATCAAAAGAGTAGCGACCACCAAATACTTCCCCGGCTTACTTCGGAAGAAAGGCTTCCGAGTGCGAATCACGAGGACCGTTACCGAAGCTGAAATTACGGACTCTAGAAACCAGCCGGTTCGGAATTGATCCGTTGTGGCCTGAAGGATAAACAAAAGCACACCAAAGGTAAGATAATCAAATACCGAGCTTAGAAGACCGAAGGTCAGCATAAAGTTTCGTATGAACTGGATATTCCAGCGTCGAGGTTTCTCAACCAGTTCACGATCGACACGGTCAGTGGCAATGGTCATCTCCGGAAAGTCGGTCAGCAAATTGGTGAGGAGAATCTGCTTGGGCAGGAGAGGAAGAAAAGATAAAAAGAGCGATGCTCCAGCCATGCTGAACATATTCCCAAAATTGGCGCTCGAAGCCATGAACACGTATTTCAGCGTATTAGCAAAAGTCATCCTACCCTCGCGCACACCCTGAACGAGGACATTCAAGTCCTTTTCGAGCAGCACAATATCGGCCGCCTCTTTGGCAACATCGACCGCGCGATCAACGGAGATGCCGACATCCGCAGCATGAATTGCCGAGGCATCATTGATCCCATCTCCCATATATCCGACAACATGTCCTGCTTTCTTCAAAGCGAGAATGATCCGTTCTTTGTGGTTGGGCTCCA
>JAPLIW010000507.1 GCA_026388915.1 Deltaproteobacteria bacterium | reverse complement strand
GAGACTGATTTCGCTCTTCCTCTTTCCGATCACCCTTGGTCTCCCGCTTATACCTCTCCAGCCATCTCTCTTCCAGGTCTTGGAAACGGAAGCCGGAAGGATTTCGACTGTAATCCAGGAATACCTTTCTTCCCTGGGCCGTCTCTTTGGAAACGGCAACGTCGATGCGATGGGTCTTCTTCTCCCGGGAGACCGGCCAGGTGGAACCCTTTTCGAAACATAGATTATGGATGACCGAGAGAGGCGTGTCGGGGGCAAAGTATCGGGGTAAGAACTCCTCCCCCCGATCATTCACCAACCTCGGATTGGCCCGCATGAAGCTCCCCGAGCAGTTGAGCTGGGTTTTGACCGAAGCCGGCCCGATCTGGATGAACTCCATGTTCACCAGCTCGGCCCCCGCCCGGTAAGCCATGGCGTATCCGTCTCCGGTCATTCCCGGGGGATAGACGTGGACGGCAAATATCTCTCCTGCCCCTCCGGTGGCCAGGATGACGGCTTGGGATAAAAAAATCTTCACCCTCCCGGGCAGGGGCTCTGATCCCTCCCGAGTGTCAACCCCGATGGCTCCGATCACCCTTCCCTCTTCCAGGAGCAGATCGCAGGCCATGCATTGCTCCACGACCTGAATGTCCAGGGAAGAGACTCGGCGGACCAGCGCCTCCTCGATGTGGTTGGCGGTCCGGGGACCGGTGTAACAGGCCCGGGGATACTCTGAGCCGTCGGTGATGAACTGATCCGCTTTTCCTTCGCGCGTCCTGGCAAAGGGAACGCCCAGCCTGTCCAGGAATTCGAATGCATCTCCTGATTCCCTGGCCAGGATGGCCGCCAGGTCGGCGTCCGAAACAAAGCCCCCGATTTGATGAATGTCCCGGGCGTGGTGCTTCCAGTTGTCCGGTCCTCCGGGTTCCGTATAAGGCAGGGTGGCATGAAAGGCCATCCGGTCCGAGCAGGAAATGGCCGTAACCCCGCACTTGCCCATTTCCCCTTTGGTCAGGATGGTAACCCGCCCCGCCGGAAAGGTTTCCTTGGCCTTGATGGCCGCCCGTAAAGCAGCCCCGCCGCTTCCGATGATCAAGACATCGCTTTCGATGATCTTCATGATACGGCTTTCATTATTTAAAACGATCTTCTCCCAATCGAGTGGGTATAAAGAGAAATGAAAATATTCATCCGCACAGGCCCAGGGGGGGCATCCCGCCCAAGGCAGGACATCATGAGGCAGTGGTTCTTCCATCGGTTCGCGTCGGAAAAAACTTTGGTTGCCCCGATTTGACCCGGAGTTCGGTTTTGCGCCAGGGGGTCGGGAACGGGTGCCCTGCGGAACCTGAGCGACCGCTTTGGAATCCGGGATGATTCCCGCCGATGCTGTCCTGCCTTGGGCGGAATGCCCCCCCTGGGCCTGTGCGGATAAATATTTTCGGTTCCCTTTTTACCCACTCGATTGGGAGAAGAGCCAACAAAATTTCCCTTGGGTAAACCCCCGGCTCTGCCGGGGGACTCATAAGCTTTTGACATTTTCGGGATGTTTGGGCCGGGCAACAGAAGAAGGCCACCATTAGATGGTGGGTAAG
>JAPLIW010000196.1 GCA_026388915.1 Deltaproteobacteria bacterium | reverse complement strand
TTCGGGAATCATTTCGACACTGTCGCCGAAGAGTTTGGCGTTCTCCTGCCGCCACAGATCTCCAACTTCCTCGCTGCTCAGGAGGCGGTCGCGCCGTCTTTGATAGACCTGCTGCTCGAACCGGGTCAGGACGTTCTGGCGAAAGACGGTGGCGATCATATCTTCAATTTCTATGCAGAGCAGGGCGAGGCGGACCGTCAAGTCCCGCTCTTCCCGGAGAAGGGCCTGGGTCAGGACCAGCTCTCCGAAGACGGAAGCGGTTTCCGCCAGGGTAAGGGGAGGGTCAAAATTCATCAGGCTTTGCTTGCGGGCCAGGTAGAAGTGGATTCCATGCCCCATCTCATGGGCCAGGGTGAGTACATCTCTCAGATTGCCCGTGTAGTTCAGAAGGATATAGGGGTGCAGGGAAGGGGTCATGCCGGAGCAGAAGGCTCCCCCGTACTTTCCCTTCCGGGGGGGTCCATCGATCCATCGTTTTTTAAAAAACTCCCCGGCGATCTGGCCGAAGAGAGGGTGAAATTCCTGGAAGGATTGTATAAGAAGGCCTCTGGCCTCGTCGAAAGGGATTCCCCTCCTGCCGCCGGGAAGGGGGGCGTAAAGGTCAGCGGTCTTCAACTTCGGCAGCCCCAGAAGGCAAGCTTTGACCTGGAAGTATTCCTGGGCCAGGGCATAGTGGCTCTCCGTCACCTCCATCATCAGCTCCACGGTTTCGGGAGAAATTTCGTTCTCCAGATGGGTGCGATGCATGGGGCCCTGGTATCCGCGGAGGTCGTCTTCAACCTGGGCGTCAAGGATGAGGGCATTGAAAATGGAGCCCAAAACCAGGTGATTGTCCCCGTGCCGTTGGAGAAAGGTCCGAAAGGCCCTTTCCCGGAGGCTGCGGTCGGGAGAATAGAGAAGGGAGAGCATCTGGCTTCCGGTGAGCTCCTTCTCCTCTCCCTCCACTTCGAGGCGGAAGGTGAAAGACCCGGTGTATTCATCAAAAAGGGTGGTGAAGGCTGACCTTCCGGTCAGGTTCTTCCGGCTGAAGATCTCCTCCTCTTTTTCGCCGCGGGTGAACGGCCGGAAGCGCCGGAGAAAACGCAGGGCGTGTTCGTAGGCTTTCAGGGGCGGATGGGACAGGAGTTCCTGTAGTTTTTGCTCGGGGAGGCCGATCAGAGCAAGGCGGAAGAAAAGGAGTTGATTTTCTATCTCGTTCCACTGCTCCTTGGCTTTCTGGAGCAGGGTCTTGTATTCCGTGTTCTGGGAATCCTCGGAAAAAAGAAGGCTGGCGTACAGAAAGGGCTTCAACCCTTCTTCCTGGATGGATTCGTATTCCTTCAAGGCTTGAAGGAAAGCGGCAGGTGAAAGAGTGGTTAAATCCGCATTTTTGTAGGACCCCTGAAACCGTCTGGCCCGTTCCAGACCCTGATTCAGGTCGTCACCCCAGGCCGGCTCGCGGGGAGTCGGGTAGAGATCGGTTAAATCCCAGGTGATGGATTGGCCTTCCGGGTTCGGGTTCATGGGTTCTGGCCTTTCAATTCCTCCGGAATGGAGAGGACCCCCAAAGAAAGCTTCTCCCTTGCTATGCGGCCCGTGGAAAAGGTGACCGAAGGAGAGCCCCCAGAGGAGAAATCCCCCGGATCAGGTTCATGACTGATTGGAATAGAAGGAAGGGAGGCAATTTTTCAGAGATTCGAGGATGAGAAAATCGCCACGAAGAGAATCAAACGGGTTTGGTTCCACCGGAATCTTTGGCCTCTTCCTTCATCTTTTCGGGTGGCTTTTCGGAAGGTCCCTCCTCGATGGATTTCACCCCGCCCTTGAAGTTTTTAATGGCTTTGCCCAGCCCTGACCCGATCTCCGGAAGCTTCTTGGCCCCGAAGATCAGGAAAACGATGGCCAGGATGATGATCAGCTCTTGACTGCCCAGTCCAAACAAATCCCTCACCTCCTCAGTGGTTCTTTATTTGAGTATATTCTTACCGGGATATATTATCAAGGGCAAAAGGCCATCCCCCATTTTGACCGAAATTTGGGGGAACGCCCCTACTAATCAAAAAAATGGGAGACAATCTCCTCGAAATCCCAGGCAATAAAACCCTTGGTCGTCTTGGCGATCCCCTTGAAGTAGGGTGACTCAGCCTCCTGGGAAAGTCGGTCGCATAAAGGAGGAACCCAGTGGTTCAGATGGTCCAGGAAAAAAACCTGCTGCATCTTAAGCCAGGGGAAAAGCTCTTCCGTTTTTGGGGCTTCCGCGGCCTTCTGGCAGAGGTAAAAGACAAATTCCAGCTCGGCCCCGATATGATCATCCGGAAACGAACGGTCGGGGTGGACCACCAGCCCCGCTTCCATGTATTTTTTGCGGACCGCCAGGGTCTCCTCCTGCATCACCAGGCCGCTCTGGGAACGATACACGGATTCATAGAGGGGCACGGGGGAGGGTCCCACGAAGAGACGGGTGAACTCCAGGAGAAGGTTGGGTACCAGCTGCTGCACCCCGGGGGAGGAGATGATCCCCCCCAGCAGCTGTACCTCTTCATCCAATTCCGGATGGTAGCCCGAAAGGTTCTTAATGATATCCTCTTCTCTGAGCGCCTGGAAGAGGGCCTCCGTCGGTTCCTGGAGAAAGAAACAGCGCAGCAGATCGTAGACGCCCTGCCGGGCTTTCATCAATTGTTGGAATTCTTCAGGATCCATGCAGCAATCTTTCGAATGGCTTGCCGCTCTTCGCTTTCCGGCAAGTAGTTGTATGCCTTATTTAATTTCGGCCGTTGCCAGGCCCGAAAGCAAGGGCGTTGCGCGAAAAAACCATGAGGCATGTTTCATTTCTTGGACCGGGCGGGCAATTTAAATGCGGAATGCAGAGTGCGGAATGCGGAATGGCAAAAAAACAAAGAATTCCGAATTCCACATTCCGAATTCCGAATTTGGTAACGCCCGATAGGCCCGCCTCCTTCGGCGGAAAAACGATTGGATCTCCGGCGGAAATTCTTTTCCCGCCGATGCTTTTTCCGCGCAACGCCCTTGCTTCCGGGCCACAAGCTTGCTTTTGGCAGAAAAGGTAATCGCAAAAGTGAAGGGGGGAAAGTTCGAATGGGGATTGCGGATTAAAATACGAGATTTATCATGCATGGGGTTCCTTGGTATCCTCGTCGGGAAAAATTAGAAGTTCGAT
>JAPLIW010000187.1 GCA_026388915.1 Deltaproteobacteria bacterium | reverse complement strand
GACCACCCTTGGGATGTTCGAAAAATTGGACGGGGACAGGGAGTTTACCCTCACGGGAACCCTGGAAGACGGGAAGTCGTCGGCAGAAGAAAGGGCTCGAACGATCAAAGAACAGTGCCAGTGGGACTTGAAGATAGCCCCTCAGCTGAAAATCATCGGGGCGCCGACCCTGGATGAACTGGCGCTGCTCCGCCTCTTTGACCCGCACAAATTTTTTCTAACGGAAAATACCTAAATTTTTACCGCAGAGTACGCAGAGACCGCAGAGAATTTCAATAAAAGTGAAATCCCAAATCCCTGCCTTCAAATTCATTCATTTTCTATAATCCAAAAGCGCGCTTAAAGTTTCCGAGTTAATTTTAACTCCTGTTTGGCATTTGCCACTCGGAATTCGGCGTCTGTTTGCCATTTGGCGCTGGAGATTTCGGACGTTTTTTAAAACCTCTGCGATCTCTGCGGTGAAAGTATTTGTTAAGCTTTCTTTTGTTGGCTTTTCTTCCGGTCCATGTCCTTCACTTCTTTGCGCAGAATCTTGCCTACCGCGCTCTTGGGGAGGGCGTCGATGAATTCCACCATCTTGGGAGCCTTGTAGGCGGCCAGCTTCTCCCGGCTGAATTGAATGACCTCGTCCGCCGTTAGGGTTTCTCCGGGTTTGACCACGACGTAGGCCTTTACCGTCTCCCCCCGGTACGCATCGGGAACGCCGATGCTGCAGGCCTCCAAAATTTTGGGATGCTGGAAAAGGATCTCATCGATCTCCCGGGGATAGATATTGTACCCGCCGGCGATGATCATGTCCTTCTTGCGATCCACGATGGTCAGGTAGCCGTCCTCGTCGAACATGCCGATGTCGCCGGTGTAGAGCCATCCATCCTTTAGAACATGGGCCGTCTCTTCAGGTTGCTTGTAATACCCCTTCATGACCTGGGGGCCTTTCACGATGATCTCCCCGGGAGTCCCGATTTTCTGCTCTTCCTTTCCGGTGTCCACGTCCACAATTTTCACATCGGTGCTGGGAACGGGAGTTCCCACCGTTCCCGGTTTGATTTTTCCGCCCCAGGGGGTGACTGTGGCGATCGGCGTGGTTTCGGTGAGCCCGTAGACCTCCAGCATGGTGGCTCCGGTCAAATCTTTCATCTGCTGCAGGGTGTCTGCGGCCAGAGGGGCGGCTCCGGAGAAGAACCCCTTGATGAAAGACAGGTCCATTTGACGAAATTCAGGGGTGTTGAGGAGACCCACAAAAATGGTGGGTACCGCCGGTAGATAGTTGGGCTTGAATTTCTTTACCATTTCCATGACCGTGGCCGGCTCGGGGCGGGGCACGAGGATGTCGGTGTAGCCGTTCCAGATGCAGAGGTTCATGATGGCGGTGAATCCGGCGGAATGGAAGAAGGGAAACACCGCCAGCACGCTTTCCGCCCCCTTCTTCAAGTCCGGAAACCAGACGCTGAACTGCTGGACGTTGCAGGACAGATTGGCATGGGTCAGCATGACCCCTTTGCTCACCCCGGTCGTCCCTCCGGTATAGATAAAAGCGCCTGTCTCTTCCCAATTCGAGGCATTTTCCACCGGCGTATCGGTGTATTTCTGGATGATCGGAAGGAATTCATAAAATCCCTCCCGGGGTTCAAATTTCCGGTACATCTGCTTTTTCACCAGGGGGAAAAGCTGTTTCTTGGGGAAGGGGAGATAATCATTGATATGGCAATAGATAACCTTTTCGATTTTGGTCTTATCCTTGATCTTCAAAATCCTGGGGTGCAACAGGTCCAGGGAGACGAGGACCTTGGAATCGGAGTCATTGAACTGGTACTCCAACTCCCGTTCGGTGTAGAGCGGGTTGTTCATAACGGCAACGGCTCCGATGCGGAATGCGGCATAGATGGCAATAACCGCCTGGGGTAGGTTCGGCAGCAAGAGGGCCACCTTTTCGCCTTTCTTGACCCCGAGATCCAGGAGGGCCCGGGCGAAGCGGTTTACCAGCCGGTCCAGTTCGGCGTAGGAAAGGTGTTTGCCCATGAACAAGAGGGCGGTCGATTCGGGGTAATTCCGGGCGGATCTTTTCAAAGCCTCGGGCAAGGTCATCTTCTCGAAATCGATCTCGTGGGGCACCCCCGGGGCGTAGGACTTGAACCAGATTTTCTCTTGGGCCATGTCTTTCCCCTCCTTCCGGATTTATAGAAGTTGAAACTCCCGGGCAAATTCTTCCTTGACTGAAAAACTTATGATCGGACAGGAGAACAGAATGCAGAATGGGTGGTGCGAAATTCGGAATGGAGGACGCAAAGTTTTCCTGCTTTTGCAGGGTTTCATTCCGCAATCCGCATTCCAAATTCCGCATTGGGAAAGGTCCTTCTGAAAACCCATTTCCATGGCCGACTCCAGAAGGGTCAATTCAGCTTTTTGGCTTGAAATCGTTTGAGGCGAGAGAGATAGCCCGAAAATTAAAGGAAATTTTTTGTCTTGTCAAGACAAATATGATATGAATTAATGGGTTAGCTTGGTTGCGGTTGATGAATAAATGAAAAGTTCTGTCCGGAAGGAGGATGAAATGGATGCGGGAAAGGTTAAACGAGTGGCGGTCATCGGCGCGGGGACCATGGGCCATTCGATTGCCCAGGTCTTTGCCGCCTGCGGCATCGAGGTGAATCTGGCGGATGTAAAAAGGGAGATTCTCGATCATGCCCTTCGGCTCATGAAGGGGAACCTGAAAACCCTGGTCGAGTATGGAAAGGTGAAGGAAAGGGAAGTCCCCTCCATTTTGGGGCGGATTCATACGACCACGGATATCCAGGCCGCTGCCCGGGGTACCGATTTTGTCCTGGAAGCGGTGGTGGAGATTCCGGAAATCAAGAAAACAGTCTTCAAGCTGCTGGACGAGGCCTGCGGGGAGGAGACGATCCTGGCCAGCAATACCTCGGGCCTGGAGATCTTCAAGATCATCGAGGTCCGGAACCCTTCCCGCACCGTGGTGACCCACTGGTTTGCCCCACCCCACATCATTCCCCTGGTGGAAGTGGCCCCGGGGCCGGCGACCTCGCCCGGGGTTCTCCAGTTTACCGCCAAGCTCATGGAGAGGATTGGGAAAAAGCCTGTGGTGATGCGCCAGTTCGTGCAGCGGTTCATCGTGAACCGCATCCAGAACGCCATCATCCTCACGGCCCTGGAGATACTGGAGAACAACTGGGCCACTCCCGAGGATATCGATCTGGCGGTGAAAACGAGCCTTGGAGTTCGACTTCCCATAGTGGGAGTGGTCCAGAGCCTGGATTTCAACGGGTTGAATTTGGTAAACGATGTTTTAAAAAGCATAGGCAAAAATATCCCCCTGATTGAAGAAAAGGTGAAACGAGGGCATTTAGGGCCGAGTGCCTCCAAGGGGCTCTTTGATTATGGCGGGCGCTCGGAGGAAGAGATTCTCCGGAAGAGGGATACCCTTTACCTCAAGATGCTGGACTTCCTGGAGAGCCAGGAAGCCTTTGCTCCAGTCTGACCGTGAGGAGGATTTCATGAAAAAGATCAACCGTCGGGATTTTCTCCGGTCCTCGGTCGCTGGACTGGGAAGCTTCTTTGTCCTTCCGGCCGTGGATCAAAGGTCGGAAGAGCAGAAAGGGGATCGGCGCAAAGGTCCGAGGAAATTTGCCTACCGTACCCTGGGGAAGACCGGGATCAGGCTCCCGGTGATCACCATGGGGGTGATGAACTCCGACAATCCCAACCTCATCCGGGCGGCCCTGGATGCGGGGATGGTGCACCTGGACACCGCCCATGGCTATATGAGGGGTAAAAACGAGGAGGTCATTGGGGGAGTGATCAAAGAGAGACCCAGGGATTCTTTTGTTCTTGCTACCAAAGTGTATCTGCCGCGGGATGAATCCACCGGACTCTATAAAGAAGCCGCCACCCAGGACTTCTTCCTGAGCCGTCTGGATATAAGCCTGAAGCGCCTGGGTTTGGATCATGTGGATATCCTTTACCACCATAATGTTTGGAAGAGGGAATCGGCTCTCTATGAGCCTGTCCTGAAAGCCATGGAGAAAGCCAAAAAGGAAGGCAAGGCCCGTTTCCTGGGAATTACCACCCACCGCAACGAGCCCGAGGTCATCCACGCTGCGGTGGACTCCAAATTTTATGAGGTGATTTTGACCTCGTATAATTTCCGGCAAAAGCACCACGCGGAGATGAAGCAGGCCATCGGCACGGCCGCCCAAGCCGGTTTGGGGATCGTGGGGATGAAGGCGATCGGGGGGACTCACCTGGTTTCCAAGGGCAAGGAAAAAATCGACGCCCGCGCCGCCCTGAAATGGGTCCTCCAGGATCCCAACGTCCATACCATCATTGCCGGGTTCACCACTTTTGATGAGCTGGAGCTTGATTTATCCATCATGGAAGCCCCTTCCCTGACCCCTGGCGAGAAATCCCATTTACAGAGGATGCAATTAAGCGCGGGCCTTTATTGCCAAGGCTGCGGGGAGTGCCTGCAATCCTGCCCCCAGAAGCTTCCCATCCCGGACCTCATGCGGGGATACATGTATCTTTACGGCTACCGCAACCTCGGAGAAGCCCAGGATGTCGTGTTGTCTCTAACCCTGCCTCACCAGGTCTGCCAGGACTGCGGGTCTTGCTCCGTGAAGTGTGCAAGTGGATTTGATGTCTCCGCCCGCATCCGGGACGTGGTCCGCCTCCGGGAGGTTCCCCCGGAATATCTTTCCGCCTAGCCTTCGAATCGATGGGGGTGCAGGCTGGAATATTTCAGGGAGGTCAATGATGCCCATGAAGGCCAATCCTTTGAAAGCTGCTTTGGCCGCCGGCAGAGTACAAATTGGAACCTGGATCAACCTGATCCGGACCCCGTCGGTTTTGACCTTGCTCAAGAGTGCCGGTCTCGATTATGCCCGGATCGACATGGAGCACTCATCCCCCTCCATGGAAACGGTCGCGGATATGGCAGCCCTCGCTCGCGCATTGGATTTTCCCATCCTTGTCCGCCCGCCTGCGGGCACCCGGGAGTGGGTAACCCGGCTCCTGGATGCAGGGGTGTGGGGCCTGCACATTCCCCAGGTGGATAACCCGGATATCGCCCGGGAGGTGGTGCAGGCGGCCCGGTATGCTCCTTTGGGCATGCGGGGAATGGCAGGGCTGGGGCCTCATTCCGATTTCGAAAGGTCCTCGGACTTATCCTCGCAATTAAGGTTTCTCAATGAGCAGGTGCACATCACGGTAATGCTGGAGTCGGCAGAAGCTTTCCGGCATTTAGACGGGATTGTGGGCATGCCGGGAATCGATGCGGTCACCCTGGGTCCATCTGACCTTGCCCAGGAACTGGGTGTGCTCGGCACCCCCGACCAGCGCCGGGTTATCGACGAATATCGGGGGCGGATGATCGAAGCGGCCCGAAAACACGGGAAGGATGTGGCCATGCTGGTCCCATCCGTTGATGAGGCCAAACGGTGGATTCAGGCGGGGGTCAAGATCATCGTCTATGGATCCGATGTGGATATACTGAAAAACGGGTTTGCTGCGGTTGTCCAGCAGCTGAGGTAGACAGTGTCCATCCGCAGACTCCCTCTCCCCCTGCCGTTCGGCTGAGCTCACAGCCGAAGCCCTCTCCCGCGAGGGGAGAGGGAAACCAGTTTTAAAAAGAATAAATTCCCTCCCCCTCGACGGGGGAGGGTCAGGGTGGGGGAGATTCAAGGGATTATTTTGCAGCTTCTGGGAGGAAGGGGTTCATTATCTTCCCTCCGGGGATAGACAATCCTTCATTTTTCCTGTCCAAAGTCGAGAGATTAATTATGGAAGTTTCATTTTCCCCCGGCCGGAGTGACCCGATAAAAAGGAGGATTCCTGAGATACGGGTTTTCTTCCTAACGCTGGCTGTTTTTTTTCTTTTGTCCGCGGAGGCAGGCCTGGCCCAAACCTATAAGTATGTGGATGAAAACGGCTCGGTCTACTTCGTCGATTCCCTCGACAAAATCCCCGCCCAGTACCGAAAGGATTCTCAAATTCTTCCGGAGCTGAAACGGGAGGAGAAGGTTCAAAAGAAGCTTTCCTCGCCGGTATCGGAAAAATCCCTGATCGGCCGGTGGGAATGCCAGGGGAGTGAAAACGGGAATTCCTTCACCGTGATCATGAGCCTTCGGCCGAAGGGGGTCTTCGACGGGAACGGCTTCAAGAAGATGGGGGAAAAAACCCTGGTCTGGATGTTCAAGGGGAGCTGGAGGGTGATGGAGGGGGATCTCGTCCTGACCTACACCTGGAGCTCAGCCCCGGAGCCCAAGCGGGGGACGAGCCAGTATGATGCCATCCTCGAAGTGAATGATCAATTCCTGGAGGTGAAATCGGGGAGGACGGGGGAGGTAGTCAGATACAAGCGGAAATGAACCCCCCACCTCAATCCTCCCCCGCAAGGGGGGGAGGAGATGAGGGCGGTGATCATTCAAACCCCGGAGGGGGGACGAAGGGCTGAAATTCTCGTTCGAGCATTTGGGCAAAATAAATGCAGGTGTAGTCTCCATACTGGGGTCCCACGATTTGAACTCCCACCGGTAAGCCTTCATTCGTAAATCCTGCCGGGGCAATGGTGGAAGGAAGGTAAAAGTTGCAAGAATACCCGGCCCAGAACATCTGGGTGGTGGAGGGCTGGGGTTTCCCGTTGACCATGATCATCCGTTCCCACCGCTCTCCTTTTTGATTATGCGGGAAGGCGGCGGTGGTGGCCGTGGGACACAGGAGCAGATCGTATTCCTTGAAGAATTCCGCCCAGGCCAGGCGCATCCTGTGGCGGGCCTCGTTGCAGGCCAGCCAGTCCTTGTGGTACATGGCCTGGGCCCGGATCGCCTGGGCCTGGTAGCTGTCGTCGTCCGGTTCAAGGGTGTTGAAGGCGGCCAGGTTTTTCTGGAACAACTCCGGAGTCAAGCGTCCGGAAGTGGCGGCGCGAAGAAGCTGGACAAAATTTCGGTAAGCTTGCCGGGAACCAAAAGCCGGCCGGGCATCCACGACGATCTTTGCTTTGCTCTTCTTTAGAAAATCAGCAACCGCCTGGATCCTCTTCTGGACCTCCCCGTCCACTTCCGCTTCCGGGTCGGTGTAAACCACGGAGACTCTATATTCCCGCAGGGATTTCTTCGCGGGCTTCGGCAAGCGCAGCTGCCAGCCGGCTCCGTCGATGTCATCCGGCCCGGCCATCGCTTCCAGAGCGATGGCTATATCTTCGGCGCTACGGGCCATGGGGCCGACGGCGGAGATATCGTTGGTGGCCACCACCCCCGGCAGGGCTTGGCCCCGGGGAGAGCAGACGGCGTACGTCGGCTTGTGCCCGTAAACACCGCAGTAATGCGCGGGGTTCCGGATGGAAGCGCCGATATCGCTCCCCGCGTCGATTCCGGTGAGGCCGGCGGCGAGGGCGGCGGCTGAGCCGCCCGAGGACCCGCCGGGGATCCGGGTCACATCCCAGGGGTTGTTGGTGGTCCCGTAGATTTCGTTGAAACTCTGCCAGTCGCCCAGGTAGAGGGGGACGTTGGTCTTGCCGAAGAGAACCACCCCGGCTTTCAGAAGGCGGTCCACCGCGAGGGAATTCTTTTTAGCATAGTTGTCCTTGTATTGCGGGACTCCCCAGGTCGTCGGCATCCCCGCCACATCGTAAGATTCCTTGATGGTCATCGGCACGCCGTGAAGTGGACCCCACACCTCTTTCCTGGCCAGTGCCCGATCGGCCTGTTTGGCCCGTTTTCGCGCGCCCTCCACATCCTTGAAGATAATGGCGTTAATCTTCGGGTTGTACCTTTCGACCCGCTGCAGGTATAAATCCAGGAGTTCAAGGCACCCGATTTTTTTCTGGCGGATCAAAGAGGCAAGCTGTTTGGCGGAGCGGAAGGGAAGGGAAAGCATGAAATCCTCCTTTCAATAAAAAAACGCATAGAGCAGAGAGCCTGGAGCGGAGAGCAAAAACGGATAGACTCTTTCTTCACTGCTCCATTGACGGCCAAGAAAATTCCATTTAATATGTGCTTGATTCCTAAGTATTTGTCAATAGAGGTTTTTGCAAAAGTCACTTACACCGTCATTCCGGCGAACCCCGGATCGAGTCCGGGGCAGGCGCCGGAATCCAGAATCGCTTGAAAATCCTGGATTCCGGGTCGCCCCCGGCCTTCGCCGGGGTTGCCCGGAATGACGAAATTCCCTTTCTTTCAAGAGTTTTGCGAGGGACTTGATAAAATTCCAGTTACGGAAGATACTTTCATGCGCGTCTTGCTTATCAATCCGCCTTACCCGATCGTCGAAAGCCTGACCATGCCTCTGGGGCTCCTGTATCTGGCCGCTCGGCTGGAGCAGGCGGGGTGCGAAGTGCATCTTGAGGATCTTCAACTCTGCCGCTCTCCTCTCACCCGCCTGGAAAGGGCTCTGCATAAGCATAAACCCGCTTTGGCGGGGATTACCTCTTTTTCCCTCAATCTGTCCACGGCTTCCAAAATTCTCCAAAAAGTGAAACGTCTCTCACCCGATACAGTTACCATATGGGGGGGGCCTCACGTTTCCTTTGATGACCGGGAGATCCTTCACCTCCATCCTTGGGTCGATGTGGTCGTTCGAGGAGAAGGAGAGGAGACTTTGGCGGAGGTTGTCGCCCGGATTCGGCAGGGGAAAAGTTTCGACGGGATCCTGGGTATTACCTGGAGGGGGATCGATGGGAATCTTCAGGCCAACCTTCCCCGGCCTTTCCGGGAAGACCTGGACCAGCTGCCCCGGCCCGCCTGGCATCTCCTCAAGCTGTCCCAGTACCGGGCTTTCGGGGACGGGGCCAGCGTCATGACTTCCCGGGGATGCCCGCACCGCTGCGTTTTTTGTGTGGGCAGAAAAATGATCGGAGCAAAGGGAAGGTTCCGGAAGGCGGAAACGGTGGTGGATGAAATGGAGGCCTTGGCCCGGCTGGGGTTCCACCGGATCCGGGTTGAAGACGATCTGTTTACCTTCCGCCGCGAACGGGCCCTGGCCATCTGCAAGGAAATCGATCGCCGGGGGCTGGCCATCCGCTGGCGGGCCTATTCCCGGGTGGATACCATCGACGCCGAATTGCTGAAATGGATGAAAAGGACCGGATGTGAGAGACTCCTTTACGGCGCCGAGAGCGGGAGTCCCGGGATATTGAAAAAGATCCGCAAGGGGATCACTCCCGAACAGACCCGCCGGGCGGTGGAAATGACCCGGGAAGCAGGCATCGGGGTCCTGGCTTCCTTCGTCCTGGGGCTTCCCGGGGAAACTCCCCAGACCCTGCAGCAGACGCTCGAGTTTGCCGAATCTCTGCGAGTCCCTTACACCCTGAACCTTCTTACCCCTTATGTGGGGACGGAGATCCGAGAGAAGGCGGAAGAATGGGGGATCCAGATCCTTTCCGATGAATGGTCCCAATACGGGCAAGGCGAGCCGCTGACCTCTACTCCAACCGTAACCCCGTGGCATCTGAGCCGGGCCGTGGGCAAATACAGAAAAGGCCTGCGAAAGTACCTGGAGGATCTCCTGGAGAAGGAGCGGCAGGGGATTTTGACTAAGAAGAATAAAGAAGAGCTGGCACAGAA
>JAPLIW010000181.1 GCA_026388915.1 Deltaproteobacteria bacterium | reverse complement strand
AGGAGAGGTCTTTCCAGCCCGACCCGACGATGATGACCATGAGACAGGTGTATCCGATGGAGAAAGCGACGGGGATCCCCAGGATAAAAAACAGAAGGAGCAGGCCGGTGAACACGCCGAGCATTATCGATCCCCGCCTTTCTCGGTTTTTTTCAGAAAAAAATCAAAAATGGACAGACTTAAATAAACGGTCATCATGGAAAACCCAACGAACATAGGGAGATAATAATAAATCATCGGGGTTTCCAAAACCGCTGAGGTCATGTAAAGGGAAGCTTTCATCATCTGGTAAATGCCGTAGAGCAGGCCGATGCAGAAGGGCAGGCAGAGGAGGTCCAGAAACCAGAGGAAGCCCCCCTTTATTCCGGCCGGCAGCTTGGTAAGGATGACATCGATGCGGATATGCAGGTTCCGCTTGAGGGCGATGGCCGCAGAGAGGAAAGAAGTCCAGATAAAAAGAAAGCAGGCCCCCTCGTCCGACCAGGGGGCCGCGATATGCAAGGGACGCAGGCACACGGATACCACGACCAATAAAACCATGACTATGAAGCAAGCGATGGAGACCCATTCCAGGATCCCGCTCACCCGATCGACGGCCCTTCGAAACATAGATTTTTCCTTTCGCTCTTTCAGAGGGGTCGCGAATATGAACCCATCTCAGAAGGCAGAGGCTTCCAGCTGCCCTGCCTCACTTGGGCACGTATTGAATCACGGCTTGCTGGATGTCCGGGTGGAGGCGTTTGATTTCCTCCAGCAGGGCCGGGCGGGCGGCTTTCTTGATCGAGTCGATGTCCGGCGTGATGAAGGTCATGCCCTTTTTCTTCAGTTCGGCAGTGTAAAAATCGTCTTTCTCCCGTTCCACTTTCTCCCCGTATTTAGCGGCCTCGGCTGCAGACTCTTGGACGATTTTCTGCTGGTCGGGGGTAAGCTTATTGAACCAACTCTCGCTGGCGATCCACCACCAGGGCCAGTAAATGTGGGAGGTCATGATGATGTACTTCTGGACTTCCCACAAAGACCGGCTGTAAGGAGATACGAGGGTGTTCTCGTGGGCCTCCACCTGTCCGGTCTGCATGGCCATGTAGATTTCCGGGGCGGGAATCGCCACCGGCAGGGCTCCCAAAGCCTTCCAGACCCGGAGCCATACGGGCTCCTCCGGGACCCGCATCTTCAGCCCCTTGATGTCCTTGGCTTCCTTGATGGGCCGGCTGGAGGTCATTTGGCGGGGCCCCCGGTATTGAGGCCCTAAGACCACCAAGCCGCCCTTCTTCGAAGACAGTTCCTGAATTTTTTTCCCCGCAGGCCCCCCGACGTAATCCAGAAGCTGTCCCCAGGTGAATAGGTAAGGGATGTTGAGAGCAGTGTACTCGGAGGCATACTGGCCGAGGAAGATCCCTCCGGTGAGGGACATTTCGGTCTTGCCGATCTTCAATAAACCCAGGACCGCCTTCTCGCCTCCGAGCTGGCCGCTCAGGAAGGGCGTAACCTCCATCTGCCCCTTCGACTTCTGCTCCACCATTTCCTTGAACTTGGCGATCCCGGCTTCTTCCGATCCCCCGCCGGGCATGGTGTTGTTCACATGGATCTGGACCGGAGCCGCGGTCGTGGCCGGCGGATTGGCCATCAGGGCCAGAGCGGCGACCAGCAGAATCACGAGTGTAAAACGATTGATCTTCATCTCTCCCTCCCCTTTTCAAGAAAATCGCATAGCGCATAGAGCAGGGCGCATAGCGTCAATGCAAACAATCGCTTTCAATTCTTTTCCCATTCTACATGTTCCACTTCTGTTCGTAGCCGTCCTTGGTGATCGGTCCTTTGGGAACGGGGACCCCCACTTCGATAATGCTGCTCGAATAGCGAACGTCCTTCTTCACCTTCTGGAAATACCGGGAGGCCTCAAGCAGGGCGTCCATCTTTACCCCCGTTTCTACTCCCATCTCTTGGAACATGAAAACCAGGTCTTCCGTGGAGGTGTTTCCCTTGGCCCCCGGGGCAAAAGGGCATCCTCCCAGCCCGCCCACGGCCCCGTCATGGATGCGAATCCCGACCTCGTAGGCGGCCAGGGAATTGGCCAGGCCCAGCCCCCGGGTGTTGTGCAGGTGAATGGAAAAAGTGACGTCCGGAAACTCGGTGACGCAAAGCCGGCACATCTCTTTCACCTCTCTCGGGTTCCCGAAGCCGACCGTATCCGCCATGGACATGTGCCGCAGCCCGAGCTGGTAAAACCGGCGGATGAAACCCAGGGTCACCTCCGGTTTGATCCTCCCCTCGAAGGGGCAGCCGAAAACGGTGGCCATCCCGGCTTTCACGTCCAGGTCGGGATATTTCTCTTTCAGCTCCACGATCTTCTTCAGCTCATCCATCGATTCGGCCGTAGTCCGCCTCACATTGCTGATGTTGTGAGATTCGCTGACCGACATGACGAAACCCACCTTGTGCATACCGCTCTCCAGAGCCAGTTGGGCGCCTTTGAGGTTGGGAACCAGGGCGGATACTTCGACTCCCTCCGGCTTCATTCTCAAGACCGACTGGGCCATCTGGGCCGCATCCCGGAATTGGGGGATGGCTTTGGGGCTGACGAAGGAGGTGATCTCCATGTTCCGGATCCCGCTGGCGGCAATCAGCCGGAAGAGCTCAATTTTGGCCTCGGTGGGGATGAATTCGGGAATATTCTGCAGTCCATCCCTGAGCATGACTTCGCGAATGACAACCTCGTCGGTCTTCATCAATAGGCTCCTTTTCTCCTGTCCCCCCGGCCTGATCCCCCGTCCCGGGAAACGGATTTGACCGGAGAATCCTTCGCCCCGGGAATCAAATCACCTTCTTGCCTCTTAACTCCCGGATCTCATCCGGGGAGTACCCGAGGTCCTTAAGGATCTCTTCCGAGTGCTCGCCCAATTGCGGGGCCGGACGGCGGATTCTTGCCGGGGTCTCGCTCATCTTGACGGGAAACCCAAGGACCTTCATCTTTACCGAAGGCTGCTCCAGCTCCAGCATCATCTCCTGATGCTTGACCTGGGGGTCTTCAAAGGTCTGGGCCAGATTGTAGATGGGCCCGCAGGGAACTCCCTCCCGATTCAGGTAATCAATCCACTCCCCCATGGTCTTCTGGGAGGTAATCCGGTTGATGATCTCATTCAGCTCCTTGCGATTTTCCCTTCTTAAATCATTTGTACCAAACCTTGGGTCCGAAATCAAATCCTTCAAACCGAGGGCCTGGGCCAGCCTTTCCCACATGGGCTGCCCGGCAGGAGCGATGTTGATGTGCCCGTCCAGGGCTTTGAAGGTTCCGTAAGGAGAGGCCACCGGGTGGTCATTCCCCCCGCGCTCGGCAACCTTGCCGGTGTGAAAATACCAATCCGCCTGCAAGCTCAAAATGCTGACCATGGCGTCCACCAGACAGGTTTGGACCTCCTGCCCCTTGCCGGTTTGCTGCCTGGCTATCAAGGCGGCAAGGATACCGAAGGCACCGTAAATCCCGGCCACCGAGTCGGAGATGGGAATCCCAGTCCTCACCGGCTCCCGGTCCGGAAATCCGGTGACGCTCATGAACCCTGAAATTCCCTGGGCGATAAAATCAAAAGCCGGGCGAAGAGCGTGAGGGCCGTCCTTCCCAAACCCGGAGATCCCGCAGTAGACGATGCCCGGATTCACCTTCTTGAGCGCTTCATATTCGAACCCCAAGCTGCGCATGACCCCGGGGCGGAAATTCTCCACTACCACATCGGAC
>JAPLIW010000830.1 GCA_026388915.1 Deltaproteobacteria bacterium | reverse complement strand
GCCTGCCCCACGTCGGGATGGGTCTCGGACCGGATTGGCACCCGCAAATGGGTCGCGGTCATTCCCATGGTTCTCATGGCCCCTCTCTTTCTGCTCTTTTTCTCCGCCGGTGAAACGGGGTTTCTGGCCCTGGTGATCTTGCTGGGCTTCATCGGCGGGTTCGTTCCCACGGGGGTTTTTTCGGGAGCGGTGGAAATGGCGGGCGACGAACGGCTGAGCGGAATGGCCATGGCGGTCATTCAAATCGGTCAGAATGCGGGCATGCTCCTGGGACCCCTGGTGTTCGGTTGGGTGATTGAATCCGGAGGGGGCTGGCAGACAGCTTTCTGGGTATTGGCCCCGGTGAGCGTCCTGGGAGCCGCGGCCGGTTGGCTGTCTCGAATCAGGTAGGGGCGGTTCGCGAACCGCCCCTACAGTCATGACCCCCGGCAGAGTCGCGGTTTTGCCCAAAGGAAATTACGCAACCTCTTCTGCCGTTTCCTGAATGAGCTTCCAGGCCCGGGCCACATGGCGCTCTTCCGTATGGGTCTGGCCCACGCATAAGCGCAGGGTGAGACGATCCTTGAGCTTGGTGTGGGTCAGATATATCTTCCCGCTCTGGTTCAGCCGATCCATGATCTTCTGGTTGACCTCGTCCCCTCCTACATGGCGGAAGCAGACCAGATTCATGGGAGGGGGAACGGCCAGTTCGAACCGTTTGTCCTCCCTCACCCACTGGGCAAACTTCTGGCCCCACTCCACATGCCGCCGGATGAGGGTTCGCAGCCCTTCAACCCCGTAGTGGCGGATCACGAACCAAAGCTTCAGGGAACGGAAACGCCTTCCCAGGGGGATATGCCAGTCCCGGTAGTCGATGACCGCTCCCGACTCGGTAGCCTGGTTGCACAAATATTCCGGGAGGATGCTCAGGGTGTGGATCAGCGCCGCCCGGTCGGCCACAAAGAAGCAGTCACAATCGAAGTTGGTGAACATCCACTTGTGGGGGTTGAAGCAGTAGCTGTCGGCGTATTCGATCCCGTCCTGCAGGTAACGATATTCGGGACATACCGCCGCCGTGCCCAGCATGGCGCCGTCCACGTGCAGCCAGATCCCTTCCCGCCGGCAGATCTTCCCGATCTCCGGCAGGGGGTCGATGGCGTTGGAAGAAGTCGTCCCGATGGTGGCACAGACATAGCAGGGAATCAGGCCGGCTTGCCGATCTTTCCGGATCTGGTCGACCAGCAGATCCGGCCGGAGGGCGAAGGTATCGTCGACTTCGATAAGCCGGAGGTTGCGACGCCCGATTCCGGCGATTTTGACCGCCTTTTCCACGGAGGAGTGGGTCTGGGTGGAGGAGTAGGCCACGAGCCGCCCGTCGCATCCCTTTTCATTGCTCATGAGTTTTGTCGCCCGCTCCCGGCCAGCCAGCAGGGCGCAGAGGGAGGCGCTGGAGGCGCTGTCCTGGATCACTCCTCCCCCGGTGCCGGTGGATTTGAATTTTTCCGGCAGGCCCATCATATCCGCCGTCCAGTCCAGGACATGGGTCTCCACCTAAGATATAGGGCGACTTCGAGTGGGTAATCCCCGGCAGGAACACCATGTTCATGTCTTCGAGTATTTTTTCGAAAGGTTCGCCCTTGAGCGGCGGCTCAGGCGGAAGCTGGGCGCGGATCTCTCCAGGTTTCACCCGGGATAAAACCGGGAGGGACTCCACCCGTTCATAGTAATCGGCGATCCAGTCGACCACCGCCCGCCCGTAGCGCCGGAATTCATCCGGGGTCATGTGCAAATTTTTTTCTTCTGACATTGTTTTCTCTCCCTTAAAAACGTAAGTCGTAAGGGGTAAGGCGTGAGAGCAGGGAATTCAGTTTCATCGACTGTCTCCTTGGTCTAGCCCCGGCTGCGGTTTTAAATTTTTCTAAAGAATCAAAAACTATGGTCCCGCCGGCTAGAGAAAAATCTGATATTGATTCCGAATGGCCCGATCCACTTCCTCTGGCAGGTGAGATGCCCGGGCTCTGGAAATGAGCCTTTTAGCGATCCGTCTGGCGCGGCCCCGGGCGTCCAAAGATCCTTCTTCTTCCCATTTGGCCCGGGGATTCGCATCGGTCACCCCGTTGCCGGGGAAGAATTCACTCCGCAGGTGGGATATGGTGTGGGGCGAGGTCATGAAATTCCCGCCCGGCCCAACCTCCTGAATCGCTTCCAACGCTAAATGGTCGGCGTCCACATCAATCCCTTTGAGGATCCTTAAGGCCCTGCCTATGATCTCGTCGTTCATGACGAAATGCTCGAAGGACACGGTCATCGAAGATTCCAGCATCCCGGCGGCGTGGTGGATGTAATTGCATCCCCCCATCGAGGCCAGGACGGTGGAAATGGCGGTCTCCCAGGCAGCCTGGGCATCCGGCTCTTTGGAGTCGGAATGGCCGGAATTGGCATAATTGGGCACCCGGATCCGGCGGGCTAACTGGTGCGCGGCGGCATTCATCATGGCCGACTCCACGGAGCCGCCCTGGAAACCCATGGTATGAAGGTTCGCTGTTTCCGGGAGAGCGCCATAGAGTACGGCGGCCCCCGGATTGGTTAACTGGCAGACCGTAATGCCCGCCAGCTCTTCGGCATGGACCAGGGCCAGAGTACCGGCTAAAGTTATGGGGGAAGTCGATCCAGCCAGGGGTGCCGTTGAAAGAGCGACCGGGATCCGGCGCCGGCAGGCTTCCTGCGCGATCCGCAGGGGGGTGGTGCAGAATCTCAGGGGGGAGACGGCAAAGCAGCTGACGATGGACAGGAAAGGCTTCTCTTGGAGCTTTTCCAGGCTTCCCGCCACCCGGGAGGCGAGATCCAGCACCTGGAGCAATCCGGATTCATCGTTCACCCCTACCATGACATGCTTCGACGTGGATTTTATGCAGGCATAAGCGATATTCACGTCCCGAAGTGATTCGGGAACGTCCGTGGGAACGCAGGGCCGGAGGAAAAAATGGATATTCTCCAGTTGATCGACCAGCCGGCCGAAATGGTAAAGGTCCCTTAGGATG
>JAPLIW010000630.1 GCA_026388915.1 Deltaproteobacteria bacterium | reverse complement strand
GGGTGGGATGCCCGGCCTGTGCCGGCACCGGATACCGCGGGAGGACGGGCATCTATGAGGCCCTGTTCATTTCCGAGCCCATCCGCCAGCTGATCATGAGGAAGGCGGACTCCACCACCATAGCCCGGAAAGCCCTGGAGGGGGGGATGAAGGCCCTGCGGGACGACGGGGCGGAAAAAGTGCTGGCCGGGATCACCACGCTGGAAGAACTGGTGAGAGTGACGCAGGAATAAGGACCGGCCGCCATAAAGGCGGCCTTGAGGACCGTCACGCCGATGGCGTGACTCGAGGATCGGCCCTTCGGGCCTTGAGGATCGCTTCGCTTGAGGATAAGGAAAAAGGTTGAGGTCAAGGCTGAGGCTAAGGGTAAGGAAAAAGGAACGAGCAACGAATAACTTATAACAAATAACGTGACACTTTAGCTCTTTGAAAAAGTCAACTTTTACCTTCTGAAAAGATTTCCCAGAAATCCCCCCCAACCCCCCTTTGCAAAGGGGGGCAGGGGGGATTTCAGCGAGGGGTATCTCAGTCGATATGGATTTGATATTTTTTTCAAAAGGCTGAATTGAAACCAAATAACGTATAACGAATAACGAGGAATAAGACACTTGCCCATCTTCGAATATGAGGCGCTGAACGGTTCGGGGAAGGCGGTTCGCGGGATCATTGACGCGGAGAGCGCCCGCACGGCCCGGACCAAGCTGAAAGGCCAGGGCGTCTATCCCACCGAAATCCGGGAAGAGTCAGCCGCCCTGGCGCAGCCGGGCCCCGCGCTCCGGCTCTTCAGCCGGGTGAAGGCCAAAGACCTGGCCCAGGTTTTTCGGCAGATGGCCACGCTCATGGAGGCCGGCATCCCCCTGGTCTCCTGCCTGTCGGCCCTGATCGACCAGTCCGGACATCCCTATCTCCGGACGACCCTGACCCAGATCCGGGAGAGAGTGCGGGAAGGGAGCAGCCTGGCCGACGCCCTCACGGCTCATCCCCGGATCTTCTCCGGCCTTTTTATCGGATTGGTGAGAGCCGGAGAAGTGAGCGGGACCCTGGCCCTCACCCTGAGCCGGTGGGCCGATTTCAGCGAGCACCAGGTGGCCCTCCGCCAGAGAATCCGGGCGGCCCTGACCTATCCGGCGTTCATGTTCGTCATCGGCCTGGGGGTTCTTTTTTTTCTCCTGACCTTCGTGGTCCCCACGGTTACCAAAATCTTTTCCGACCTCGGCCAGTCTCTTCCCTGGCCCACCTTGATTCTGATCGCGGTGAGTGACTTTCTGAACCGCTTCTGGTGGGCGGTGGGGGCGGTCCTCATCCTTCTGATTTTCTGGCTGCGGAAATACCTGCGGAGCGAATCCGGGGGGCTTCTCTGGGACCGCCTGAAATTGAGGCTCCCCCTGGTCCGGGATCTTCATCGCCGGCTGGCCGTTTCCCGGTGGGCGCGGACCCTGGCAACGCTGCTGGGCGGAGGGCTCCCTCTCCTCCAGGCGCTGGAATTCTCCCAGGACGTGGCGGGGAACCGTCTCCTCTCCCGGGCCCTGGGTGAGGCCCGGGAACGGGTCCGGGAGGGAGAAGAGATGGCTCCTTCTCTGAAAGTTAGCGGTCTCTTCCCCTCCATGGTTCTGGAGATGGTGGCGGTGGGGGAGAAAAGCGGGGTGCTTGCCCGGATGCTGGAGAAGGTGGCGTCGAGCCTGGAGAATGAAGCCGAGAGCGATCTTCGCGGCCTCATCGCCCTGGTGGAGCCGCTCATGATTCTGGTCATGGGAGTGGGCGTGGGTTTTGTCGCCCTGGCCGTTCTCTTGCCCATTCTGGAGATGAGCCAGATGATCCGATAAAAAAATGCGGAATGCGGAATCAGGAGACAGGATTCAGGAACCAGGATTCAGGGTTCAGGGTTCAGGGTTCAGGAGGCAACATCCAGCGGTCAGCGGTCAACGGTCGGCGGTCAGAAGTCAGGAATCAGGATTCAGGTTTAAACGAATAACGAGTAACGAATAACGCTTTTTTCCATTCCCTTCGCTCTCCGCTCTCTGCTTCGATGAGCGAAGCGATCTATTTTCAGGATTCAGGAGGCAACATCCGGCGGTCGGCAGTCAGCGGAAGGTGAGGTGAACGATGAAAATTTTACGAGATTCCCAAAAGAAAAAAAGTCGGGGCTTCACCCTGATCGAGATCATGGTGGTGATCGTGATCCTGGGCATCCTGGCCGGGCTGGTCCTTCCCCGATTCATGGGCCGGACCGAGGAGGCCAAGAAGATCAAGGCCAAGCTGCAGATCGAGAACCTGGAAGCGGCGTTGAAGCTCTACAAGCTGGATACCGGAATGTACCCGACCACGGAACAGGGTTTGGAGGCCCTGGTGCAGAAGCCGGTCACCGGGGCCGTTTCCGCAAACTGGCGCGAGGGCGGGTACCTGGAAAAAGGAAAAGTCCCGCAGGACCCCTGGAACAGGCCTTACGTGTATGTCTCCCCGGGAATCAAGAACAAGGACTTCGACCTGAAATCCCTGGGAGGCGATGGAGAAGAGGGTGGAGAGGGGGAGAACGCCGACATCGAAAGGTAGCCCGGGGTTCAGTCTCGCCGAATTGATGGTGGTGATCCTGATTCTGGGCTTTGTCTTTCTGCTGACCTTTCCCAATTTTCGGGGGCTCCTGGAACCGCGGGATGCCAAGAGGGCGGTTCTCCAGCTTGTGGGGTCCATGAGATACGCCCAAAGCCAGGCGGCCACCACCAAGCAGAGATTTCGGTTGAACCTGGACCTGAAGGAAAACGCCTACTGGGTCAGCCGGGAAGGGGGGCGGGACTCCTTCCTGCGGGATTCCTCTCCCCTGGGGAGGCCCGGCTATCTGCCGACCGGGGTCACCTTTCTCGACGTGTCTCACCCGGAAAGAGGAAAGATGCGGGAGGGCACGGCCTACGTGGAATTTTCCCCCACGGGGTGGGCCGATGAATGCGAGATTCATCTCCGGAGGGGCGAAGAGGAGATCTTCACCATTTTCGTTCATCCCCTGGGAGGCAAGACGGAAGTCACGGCCGGCTACGTGGAGAGAAAAACTTCTTAAGAATTATTCACCACAGAGACACGGAGAACACCGAGAAAGGGCTGAAAGGATTCATTCATAGTTTGCCGGTATTTCTATGGATATCTCTGCGTGCTCTGCGGCCTCTGCGAGATAAAGATTTTTTCTCTCGCCCGCTTCGCTCGGGGTCGCAGAGTTCGCAGGGAAAACCTAAATATTTGTCAAAATACAAAGCCAAGATATGATTGGTTATTTATTTGTTTGTGAGCCTTTAACTCTGCGTGCTCGGCGTGCTCTGCGATTAATTTTTAAAGGACCGGAAAGGATGAAAAAGGCCAGACCCCTCACGGGGTTCCAAGGATTTACCCTTCTCGAAGTGATGATTGCGCTGGCCATTCTGGCCCTGGTGGGGGTGGCATTCCTGCGGGCTCAGGCCGGAAGCATCCGCCTTTTGGATGAATCGAACCAGATTTCCCTGGCTACTTTGCTGGCCCGGGAGAAGATGGCCGAGCTGGAAGGAATGGGGTTTCCCGAAGTGGGGAAAAATTCGGGGCCCGGGGGAGAGGCCCACCCTTCATTGCGGTGGGAGCAGGTGGTAACCGCCACCGAGCTGCCGGCCATCCGCCAGGCCCTGGTCCGGGTTCTCTGGAAAGACGGCACCCGGGAGCGCACGCTGGAGTTGGTTGCCTACTTCGCACAGAAGTAAAAAGACATTTTCACCGCAGAGGACGCAGAGAGCGCAGAGATATTTTTGGCAAAAGCTCCCCTCTCGTTAGAAGGCGATGGCTGAGAGGATTTCACAAACCGCTTGGGCGAATCGCGGAAGAAAACCTCCTCCTTAAGGGTTTCTGAAGGAAGCCGAATATAAGGCAGCATTCGGATTCGATTGAAAGAAGAATATGACAGTCATTTTTTTTCACAAACCAAAATCCTCTGCGTTCTCTGTACTGCTAACGTGCAGACTCTCTAAATTTTGTAAAGAATATTTAGGTGGGAAACGCTTCTCTGAAATCCCCCCCAACCCCCCTTTAGGAAAGGGGGGCGAAGGGGGGATTTCTGGGATCACCCGTAACCCTGAGCAAAACTCTTCCAGCAAGATGACCTGTTTTTGGTTGCGGCGCAGCCGCGCTGTGCCCCCTGTGGCTAAAAATTCTTTAGGCTTTACCCTGTTCGAAGTGCTGATCACCCTCTCCATCCTGGCAGTCGTGCTATCGCTTCTATATCTCACCTTCCATCAGTCCATGATGGTCATGGCCGAGACGGACGACCGGGCGGAGGTCATCCGGCAGGGCCGGATGATCCTGGAAAAGGTGACCGGAGAATTGAAGGGGGCCGCGCTGGTTTCCCCGAAAGAGGGCTTCCAGGCCTACCGCACGGGCCTGGTTGGCCGTTCCACCAGAGAGGGGAATGAGTTTCTGGACCGTCTGGATTTTACCCATTTCCCCCCTCCCCGGGAAATTTCTGTCGAGGGCGGATGGGGGGTGCTCGAACTGGGCTATTCCCTGGACCGCGCCCCGGGCAGGAAGGGCTTCACCCTGTTCCGGCGTCAGGACGAGGCGCGGGATGGGGACCTTCTCCGAGGGGGACGCTCCCTGGCCCTATGTGACCGCGTTCGCGGCCTGAGCTTTTCCTATTTTGATGCCCAGGGGAAGAAGAGCAAAGAGTGGAACTCCCTGGAGGGGGAACGGCGGAATCAGCTTCCCTCCCGGGTGGAGATTCACCTGCGGCTGGAAGATTCCCGCGGGCAGGCGCACGATTTCCGAACCCAGGTCTTTTTGGCGATGAGCGGATGAACTCCAACACCACAGAGCCGCAGGAAAAAGATTTTAATGGGACACAGATGAACACAGATAAACACAGATTAGGCAAAGACAAAGGCAAAAATTTAATGGGACACGGATGAACACGGATAAGAAAATACCTGAAATTAAAAACAGAGCTTTATCGTCTTTGACTCCGAACTCCGTAGGGGCGACCCGGCGGGTCGCCCCTACAAACTCCGACCTATACTATAATACCTTTACTTGAGACCCAAATGATCGGCAGGAAGGGCGGAAAAATTAGAGACCAAAGGGGGGTGGCCCTGGTGCTGACCCTTTTGATCCTTACTCTCCTGGTGGTGACCGGGCTGGAGATGAACCGGGCCATCCGGGTGGAGGCCACCCTGGCCGAGAATTTCCGGGACCTCACCCAGGCTTCCTACATCGCTCAGTCGGG
>JAPLIW010000036.1 GCA_026388915.1 Deltaproteobacteria bacterium | reverse complement strand
AGGGGGTCCGTCTTCTCCAGAATTATGCCGCGGTGAACCACCTGGTCATGGACGCCTGGTCCCTGCCCCAGATCAAGACGGCGGTGAAACACGGGCTGGGAATTCAAAGGGATGAAGACCTTCTATTGATCCGGTGAAGATTGATGATCTCGTAAAGAGTCGAAATTCCATAAAATTCGTCATTCCGGCGAAAGCCGGAATCCAGGGTTCCCGGTGAAAACCGGGATCCAGTCTTAGAGATGGTTCCCGACTTTCGTCGGGACGACGTCTGGACCCCGGCTTTCGCCGGGGTGACGCTCCAAGAGACTTTTTACGAGTTCATCAAGATCAACATTTCAGAAATGTTGGGCATTCACTTATTTTCCCAAAGGAGGGAACGATGGAAGTGCGGAAGTTTGTTACG
Source organism: Deltaproteobacteria bacterium (assembly GCA_026388915.1). Taxonomy (GTDB): domain Bacteria; phylum Desulfobacterota; class SM23-61; order SM23-61; family SM23-61; genus SM23-61. The sequence continues at coordinate 1,532 of JAPLIW010000036.1, read as the reverse complement.
ATCGTGGAAGAGACCTGCAGGGAATCGGGAAAGGAGGTTTCTCCCCCGCACCGCAAGGTTGCCTCCATCGCCGTGGTGAAAAACCCCTTGGCCGGGAAATACGTTGAGAATTTGGATGAACTGATCGAAATCGGAGCGAGGATGGGGACCGAGCTGACCCAGAGGGCGATCCAGGCTTTAAGGGTGAAGCCCGAACAGATCCACAGCTTCGGCAAAGCGGCGATCGTAGGAACGGAGGGAGAGTTCGAACATGCGGCGGCGATTTTACACCCCCAGTTGGGCCAGACCATGCGAAAAGTACTGAATGCCGGGAAGGCGGTCATCCCCTCAGCGAAGAAGGTGGCTGCGGCCGGAGGAACGATTGATATTCCGCTCCATTACAAAGATGAAATGAGAGTACGATCCCACTATGATGCCATGGAGGTGAGGGTGGTAGATGCTCCCCGGCCCGATGAAATCCTTATCGCCGTGGCATTTACGGATTCAGGAAGACCTCTAGCCCGCGTGCCCGGACTCACCATGGAGGAATTCCTGAAAAAAGGATGACGGCCGGGGATACCCAAAGAAGGCCGCTGATCCCAGCGCGGCAGAACCGCAACCAAATGACAGGTTTTGCCCGGATAACGCGCCTCCCAGAAATCCCCCCCCGCCCCCCTTTAAAAAAGGGGGGTTGGGGGGGATTTCAGAGACGCATTTGCCAACAAAATATTCCTTATCTTTACAAAATTTAGAGAGTCTGCAGGTTAGTAGTATCGAGTGGGAATCCCTTATTTTCCCGGGGAGTTCCCCCGGCGAAATTTATTGAAGTCAGGCTTGCGTTTCTCCAAAAAGGCATTCATCCCTTCGCCGAGCTCGGCCGACCCGTAGGTCAATCCGAGCATCTCACTTCCAGAATAGGAGGAAGCTAGCAGGAGATCCAGGGCGTGGTTGAAAGAGGCCCTGGCGATCTTGATAGCCTGGGGGCTCATCTCCAAAACTCTCTTCGCCCAGGCTTCGGCTTCCTTCATGAGCTTGTCGGCGGGAACGACTTTGTTGCAAAGCCCCATCTTTTCAGCCTCATGGGCGCTGTATCTTTGACACAGGAAAACCATCTCGCGGGCTTTCTTTTCCCCCACAATCCTGGGCAACAGCTGGATGCCCCACCAGATGGGAGAGCTGCCCACGGTGGGCCCCACCTGGCCGAAAACCGCGGTTTCTGAGGCAAGGGTAATATCGCAGAGCACGTTGAGCTCGTTGCCGCCCCCCAGGCAGTACCCATTCACCGCCGCAATGATCGGCTTACTCAGCCAACGCATGATATTGGAAAGGTGGAGACATTTGCCCAACCAGGCTCGCCCGACACTGGGGGTGAGCTTCCCCATGACCGAGATATCCCCCCCCGAACAAAAGGACTTCTCCCCGGCGCCGGTGAAAATGACCACTCCCACGGTTTCGTCCGCTTCGGCCCGCTCGAAAGCCTGGATGAGCTCATCCATCGTTTTTACCCGGAAGGCATTGTACACCTTGGGACGATTGATGACGATCTTGGCGAT
>JAPLIW010000839.1 GCA_026388915.1 Deltaproteobacteria bacterium | reverse complement strand
GGGAATACGAGCCTGCGGTCCGTGAAGTTTCCGTAAGCGATCAGGTCAAGGGATATGAGCCTCATTTTCCAACCCCCGAGGCAAGAAGCCGCTGAACGAGCATTCCCTTGGCTTCTTCCACAAGGCCGGACAACATCTCCGGGGAATCGGGAGTCATTGCTCCCTCACCCTGGAATAACTCGAGAGGGAGCTTCTCCTTCAGGGTCCTGATGTCTTCGGCAAGTAAGGCCCCGATTTCCTCGTTGGCAGAGAGCCCGTTGAGGTATCGGACCAGATCGGACAGGGGATCCGAGCCTGGCCTTAAAATGGAAAGGTCGGCCTCGGGAGCGGTCATAAACCGCACCTTCTCGACCCAGGCCCCCTCGCCGGTTGCGGCGGCAATGGCAGCCCGGATCTCAGCCGCCCACTTTTCAGAATCGGCCAAAAGCTCTTGATGGGCACGGCAGGCCCCCTCGATGAGAAGCCTCGCCGCGAGGCCCTCTCCTCCTCCCTTGCCCGATTCCGATTTCACGGCGCCGACGGTGGCGTCAACGACATCCACCGCGGCAGTGAGACCGGAAGCGTCCACCGAAATCACTTCCCACCGCACGACATGAAGGTCCCTGTGCTCAAATGAGGCCACCCGGCCGTCTTCCACGGAGACCAGGGTACATCCCTTAGGCCCGGTCTCCCGGGCGTGTCGGCCCTGGATATTCCCCGGGAAAAGGATTAAGGGATCCTCCGAGTGCACCTTCCTGGCGTGGACATGCCCCAGAGCCCAAACATCGTATCCCTTCGATTGCAGCGTGCCCAGGGTGCAGGGGGCGTATGGCGCGTGTCCCTCGGCGCCGGTGAGGGCCGTATGCAGCATCCCGATATTGAAAAACCCCTTTCTGGCATCCGGATACCCCTCGACGAGATTTTCCATTACGTCTCTCTTAGCGAACCCCTGGCCGTGAATCGCAACTTCGAAATCGTCTAAAAGGATAGTCTCCGGGGATTTTGTGGGCAGGACCTTCACGTTGTCTGGAAACCGGAGGGATTTGGTGATACGACTCTCGGCGTCGTGATTGCCGTAGATCACGCAGACCCTTATTCCAGCCTCTCGGAGATGGGACAACTGCTGCATGAGGAAAAGCCCGGTGTGATAATCCCGCCAATCCCCGTCATAGAGGTCGCCAGAGAGGAGAACGAAGGCCACTTTTTCCCCAATCGCGAGGGAGACGAGGTTCCGGAGGGCCTCGCGGGTTGCGCCACGAAGCACGTCCAGAGGAGCCCCCTCGTAACGAGACAGGCCTTGAAGGGGACTATCAAGGTGGATATCGGCGGCAATGATGAATTTGAATTCCATCAGTCTATGAACCTCAGGGGTGCATGTTCAAGGGTTCCAACAAGATGACTTCGAGCAACCATATAATAAAGCGATCATTCTATCTGTCAAGATGCAAATATGATGATCTCGTAAAAAGTCTGAAAATACCCATTTTCGTGACCGACATTTGCAAGAGGCTCAATGGACCCCCAATGCCCCAGCGTGGGATAGCTGAAAAGCCGCAAGCGACAAAGAGTCCCAGTGGGGCGGGGATTGCCGTCCGAATAGAAACGGCCGGATCTTCCGCGGGACTCCGATTTTCGTTTTATTTCCCTAAAAAAATCCGATAGAGATTAAGGGCTCAAAAGCTTGAGTCTATGGTGGGCATAGAGGTGGGAATGGGCAAATTCTAATTTTAGACGGTTGAATATATATTGTAAGTTATTGAATTTATTGGTAGGCGATGCGGGGTTCGAACCCACGACCTTTGGTTCCGGAGACCAACGCTCTATCCATCTGAGCTAATCGCCCACAATAGACCATGAAATGATGGAATGTTGGAATATTGACCAATCAACCGAAGAAATGAGTTCTCAACACTTCAGTATTATTAAA
>JAPLIW010000332.1 GCA_026388915.1 Deltaproteobacteria bacterium | reverse complement strand
CTTTCGAGATTTTTGGTGATTCCTTCCTGATTCCTTCTGCCGTTTATGATCCATCGCCCGAAATCGCGGAGCGAGATGATCCCTTTTCAGCCATGTCGCGATCGTTATCTTCTGAAAACCCGGGAGAATCCATGGCTGCTGATTGAGATTCTATCCGGTCCCGTTTCCTTGGTAAAGAAGATTCTCAGGGGTGCTTTTCCCGCAGGATGTTCTTCAGCACCTTGCCGGCCGCGTTCCGGGGGAGCTGGTCCACGAAGACCACGCTCCGGGGGACTTTGTATTTAGCCAGCTTGCCCTTGAGATAATCCAGAACTTCGGCCTCGGTCAGCTTCTGACCGGGTTTCAGCACTACGACGGCTCGTCCGACTTCCCCCCACTTGGGGTCCTTGACTCCGATGACCGCCGCTTCCGCCACCTGGGAAAGCTCATAGAGGACGTTTTCCACCTCGGCCGGGTAGACGTTTTCCCCCCCGGAAATAAACATGTCCTTCTTGCGGTCCACGATGTAGAGGTCCCCATCCCCGTCCATCCGGGCCAGGTCTCCGGTGTGAAGCCATCCGTCGGTGAAAGCCTCGTCCGTGGCCTCGGGCCGGTTCCAGTATTTCTGCATGACGTTGGGGCCGCGGATCAGGAGTTCCCCTTCCCGGCCGGGGGGAAGGTCCCGGTTCTGAGGGTCCACGATGCGGACTTCCATGAAGAAGAGGGGGCGGCCGATCGATCCCGCTTTGGCCACGGCCCGGTCCCGGTCCTGGGCCGCAATCCCCGGGGCGGCTTCGCTCATCCCGAAACCCTGTTGCAGGATGATCCCCCCTTCCCGAAACTGATGAACCAGGCTCACCGGAAGCGGGGCCCCTCCGCTCATGACCGACCTGAGGCGGGCCATCCCCCCGGACTTGAAGGCCGGATTCTGAATCAAAAAAAGGAAGATGGCCGGAACGCCGAAAAGAACATCGATTTTTTCTTCTTCGATGAGGCGGAAGGTCACTTGGGGGTCAAAGGCCCGCTGGATGACCACCGTGCCTCCCTGGTAAAGGGTCGGGAGAGTGTAGAGGCCGATCCCACCGATGTGGAACATGGGCAGGACGGTCAGGGTCCGGTCCCGGGAGGTCAGATCCACGCACAGGGACATGTTGACCGCGTTCCAGAAACTGGCCCCCTGGCTCAAAACGGCCCCTTTGGGCCTTCCCGTGGTGCCCGCGGTGTACATGATGATGTGGGGCATGTCCAGGTCCACGGGCCCGTCGGGTGCGGGTTCGCCGTCCCCTTCCGAAGACAGGGCCCCCTCGTAAGCGGCGGCCCCGGGGACATCTTTTGCGCCGAAGGAAACGAAACGGCACAGCGGGGTCTGGCCCCGGAGCGCCTCGGCGGTCTTGGAAAATTCGGAGTCGAAGAGGAGGGTTTCGGTCGTACTGTCCGAGAGAATGAAGGCCAGCTCCGCCGGCGCCAGGCGCCAGTTCAGGGGGACGAGAATCAAACCCAGCTTGGCCGTGGCAAAAATCGTCTCCACGTACTCCAGGCCGTTATAGGCCAGGACCGCGATCCGGTCTCCCTGCTTGAGACCCATGGATTGGAGAGCGCGGGCCAGCCGGTTGACCCGCCGGTTGAGGGCCCGGTAGCTCAGCCGCCGCTGGCCGTCCACCACCGCCTCGCGGTCCCCTTGGAGTAGTTCCCTCTTTGTCAGCCAGAATCCGATTCCCGTCATTTCTCCCTCTCCTTAGAGGCTCTTGCATAAGTCACTTACTCCGTCATTCCGGCGAAAGCCGGAATCCAGAATTCTTTGAAAATCCTGGATTCCGGGTCGCGCTTCGCTTGCCCGGAATGACGACTTCCACTTGCTTTTAAGCGTTTTGCAAGAGGCTCCATATTTAAAGGAAAAGCTTTTTCATCAGCTTGGCCATGTTCTGGGCAAAGTTGGTCATGGTCTGGACCGCCTCCGCATCCTTCTCCGCATCCCTCGCGCCGCCGGTGCCCGCGGTGGCTACGTTCCAGTAGGTGGAACCCGGCACGATGAGGCCGTTGATGAAAAACCAGAGTAGGAGCTGGGAGAAGGCCATGTTGTGGCCCGCTCTCCGGGCCACGGTGATCGGCCCACCCAC
>JAPLIW010000022.1 GCA_026388915.1 Deltaproteobacteria bacterium | reverse complement strand
CCCCCCTAAAAAATCTCTGCCCGAGCGCGACTAATCCTTTTTTTTCATAAGAAGCCTGAATCCCCCCGGGTCAACAGGAGTTCATTTACGGGCGGCCGGAAGATCGCGCCGGAAAGGGTCCTCCCCTTTCGTTCCCTCCTGGTTTTTGCCATCTCCTTCGGTTTCCGCCACCCAGTTGAGAACCCGCAAAAGAAATTCATCCGGGCCCAGTCCCTCGATTTCCCGGTAGGCCGATATGAATTCGCGCCCCTCGATCAGGTAAAACTGTTCCCTGAAAAATAGGGAGACGACCACGCCCTCCGCCGAATCGGGAGATATAGATTTATATTTCAGGTATCGTGCCAGGGCGGGATAAACCCGGTCCCGCAGAAATTCCCAGGGGGTATCGGGGTGGAGGATCACTTCATAAAAGAAGAGGTTTCGGCTCTCTCGCAGCTGTTGCGAAACTTCATTGTATCGGGGACCGGAAACGACCCGGAAAGCCCTGGAAAACAGCAGGTCCCGATAATCCGCCAATTCTTCACCGCCGCGGGAACTATATAGAACGACTAAAATAAGGTGACATCGCGATGTGTCCGGCATCTCCAGAAATCCCCCCTTGCCCCCCTTTAAAAAAGGGGGGATGGGGGGATTTCTGGCCCGTATGGGATATATTCAAAATGCCGCCTTTGATCATGTCAACTTATCTTGGCCGTTCCCTATAATAACCGGCTGAATAGTGCTTCGATTCACAAATACACACGCGCATTCTCGAGCGGGTCATTGATACAATGGCTCACTCAGCCGGGATGAACGAACCGCTTCCCCTCTTCCAGCGCCCCCAGATTGGTCTCCAGCCTCGCGGCTTTGAAACTCCCGGCCAGAGTCTCCCGGAACTCGACGGGGCTGAGGGGCAGGAGGTTCAGCTCCAGAAGAGCCCCCATCATGATCATATTGCCCAGGATGGCAGAACCCATCTCCATGGCCTTCTCGGTGGCCGGGATATAATAAACCTTCCGGGAAAGACCCTTCAGGGCGCCCCGAATCTCCTCTTCCCCGGGATACTTCTCATCCCCCGAAGTCACATCCACCGGGTAGATCGGCCGCGTGTTGGAAATGACCACGGTGCGCGAATTCCCGTAAACCGTCAGAACCCGGAGAGCCTCCACCGGCTCCAAACCGATTACGATGTCCGCTTTCCCCCGGGGGATGAGGGGGCTGAGCTGCTTCTTGGCGGAGATCCGGATATGGCTCATAACCGAGCCCCCCCTCTGCGAGGCCCCGTAGGTCTCTCCGATGGTCACAAAAAATCCCTTGCCCACCAGGGCCTGGCCGATGAGCTGGGAGGACAGGACGTTCCCCTGTCCGCCCACTCCGGTAATGATCAAATTGTAGGTTCCTTTTTTCGCGGCCAATTATTTCGTCTCCTCTTTCATGATGGCCCCTTCCGGGCAGATATCGGCGCAGACTCCGCACCCGGTGCAGATCACCTCGTCCACCTTGGACTTCCCCTCTTTCGCGTCCCAGATCAGCCCGGGGCATTTGAAGACCCGGGTGCAGACCCGGTCGCATCCGCAGTTTTCGCCGATGCATTTCCGTTGATCCACGAAGACCCGGTAGGGAGGCTTCTCGTCTTTCCCCTTCAGCATCTGGCACCGGCGGCGCATGATGAGAACTTTCGCCCCCTCGGGATCTTCCAGGGCGTGCAGAAGCTTCTTTCTCGTCCCCGGGATGTCAAAAGGATCGGTGACTTCCACTTTGGCTCCGAAGGCCCGGCAGACGCCTTCAATTTCCACCGGAGTCACCTCATCTCCCATCGCGTTTCTTCCCACTCCGGGATGAGGCTGAAACCCGGTCATGGCCGTGGTGCTGTTATCCAGGATGACCATGACCAGGTTGGATTTATTGTAATGAGCATTGACCAGCGCGGGCATGGCCGAATGGAAGAAAGTGGAATCCCCGCACATGGCGATCACCGGCTGCTCGAACCCCAGCTTGGAAAGCTTCCCGAATCCGCTGGCCAGGCCGGTCCCGGTTCCCATGGCTCCTCCCACCCTCAGCTGGTAGTAGCCGGCGGGCCCCCGGCCCAGGGCATAGCATCCGATGTCGTAGGTGGCAAATCCCTGCCGGTTGTCCATCTGAAGGGCGTTCTTGATCGACCAGAAGGAAGCCCGGTGGGGGCAACCGGCGCAGAATCCCAGCGCCCGTCCGGGAAGCATTTTTTTGGCTACTTGCTGGGCTCTCTTTTCATACCCTGCGCTTCTGGCCGAGTAGGAAATCTTGAAAATTTTGGCCAGGGCATCGACAATCCGGTCGGCGGTCATCTCTCCGACGGGGGGAACATGGCCCGACTTTTTCCCGAAGAAATCTTTGGGCCCGATCTTCCGGGAAAAGTCGGCCGCGATCTCTTTGACATTTCCTTCCAGGAATGGATCCACCTCTTCGACCAACAGGATCCGCTCGGTCTTCTTCAGATAATCCACGATCATTCTGCTGGGAAGCGGCCAGGTCGTTCCCAACTTGAGAATCCCCACTTTTTTCCCCAGCTCCAGCAGTTCCACGGCTTCCTGGCTGTAGAGCCATCCCGTTCCACAGGTGATGATGAGGAGTTTCGGCCGTTCCGGGCCCAGGTACTGGTTGAAGGGACTTTGGGCATAGATCTCTTCCAGACGATCCAGGGTGTGGTGAAGCTGCTGGTGTTTGGGGACGAGGGGCTGGGTCAGCCATTGTTTGGTGCGGTCAAAATAGGGTTTCCCGCCCGGGGGGGGAAGTTTTCCCAGGACTACGTTTCCCCGGGCATGGGAAGTGCGGGTGACCCCGCGCAGGATGACCACACCTCCGACCTCCTCCGAGAGCTCGAAGGCCCATTGGGTCATCTCTTTGGATTCCTGGAAGGTGGAAGGCTCCAGGAGCGGGAGGTCGGCCATCTTGGCAAAGTACCTGGAATCCTGCTCGTTGTTGCTCGAATGCCCCTGGGGGTCGTCGCAGGCCACCAGGACCAGCCCGGTTTTGACGCCCACCAGGTTCAGGGTCAGCAGGTAGTCGGAGGCCACGTTCATTCCGTTCTGCTTCATGGCGCAAATGGCCCGAAGCCCGGAAAAAGCGGCCGCCGAAGCCACTTCCAGGGCCACCTTTTCGTTGACCGACCACTCCACATATAAGCCCATCTGGGAGGCCACGGCGGCCAGGTTTTCGATGATGTCGGTGGAAGGAGTTCCCGGATAGGCGGCCCCCACCCGGACTCCGGCTTCCAGGGCCCCCCGGGCAATGGCTTCATTCCCCATCATGAGGAGTTCTTTTCCCGGTTCATTCAAAGTAATGACGGACATGATCACCTTTCCTCTATTTTCTTACGAGTCAAGTCGTGATGAACTCGTAAAAAGCCGAAATTCCATAGAATTCGTCATTCCGGCGAAAGCCGGAATCCAGTTAATTCAAGATGTTCTGGACCCCGGC
>JAPLIW010000494.1 GCA_026388915.1 Deltaproteobacteria bacterium | reverse complement strand
AACCGCATGATCAATCCCACGGACCCGAGCAACTACATTTATTACCGGCAGGCCCTTCCCTTCTATTCCCAAACCGATGAAGGGACCCATTTCGATGTCTCCCCCACCTACAGCGCCGATGACAATTTTCCGGACACTTATACCCTCTACCGGGTCAAAACGGGATCATCCGACGGTATGCCCGGGCTCGAATCTACGAACGCCGGTGATTCGGCCTTCTGGCAGTCCGCTTCCTATCTTCCCACGGACTCGGACATTGCCCTAGGATACAATGAATTCGGCAGGCGGATCGCCATTACCCCCGTGGGGAGAGGCTGGTACACCGAACCCTCCTTGTACACCAATACCTCGCCCGGCGGGTATCTGCAGGTGGCCGTGGAGGATAATAACCAATTGGACAACACGCAGCTGGATAAACTGCTGGCCAAGCTGAAGGCCTATGAGAATGACCCCAACGGCTACATGGACACCTGCACGGCAACCGACCGCAACCAATGCCCATACATCATCAATGCCGGACTGACTCCCACGGCCGGAACCCTCCAGGCGGTTATCTCCTATTTTCAGGGCGGGTACCAGCAGGAGGGGAGCACCTTCCCCACTCCCATTCAGGCCAGCGCGGTCAACTGTCAGACGAGCTTCATCGTCTATGTAACCGATGGACTGCCCAGCGTGGGTGAAAACGGCGTCCAGGGAAACGCCGATTCCCTCATGCCCGCGGTGAAAGACAAGATCCAGGCCCTGCGGAACCTGCCGGTCAACATCGGGGGAACAACCCACACCTATGACCTTCGAACCTACGTCGTGGGCGCGGGGCTGACCAGCGAGGCCAAGGCCAAGCTGGATGAGATGGCCGTCACCGCCGGGACCTCGGTCGGCGGCCACGCCTACTACGCGGACAACGCCGACCAGCTCCAGGAAGCCCTGGACCAGATCTTTACCGACATCCAGTCCGGCATCTATTCCTTTTCCCAGCCCTCGGTCACTTCGGTCCGATTCCAGGATGAAAACTACCTCTACGCCGCCTCCTTCGAGCCCAAGGGCGCGGAGCCTTTCTGGAGAGGGCAGCTAAAGAAAATCGAGATTGGGAGCGACGGGAGCCTGGGAAGTGCGGTATGGGAGGCCGGAGAGGTGCTGGAAGGGACTCCGCAAGGGAGCCGGAGCGTCAAGACCCTCATCGGCGGCTGGCCGCAGGATTTTACGGAATCCATCACCCCCGGCTATTTCGACCTGACCTCCCCCAACAAGACCCAGGAGCGGGATCAGATCGTGGGCTACATCCGGGGAAAATCGACCCTGCCCTCGGGTAACAGCCAGGTGACGAACCCCGATTACCCCCGGAAGCTGGGCGACCTTTTCCACGCCAACCCGGTGACCATCGGCTCCCCGTCGCTTTTCTTCAATGACCCGCGGGATCAGAACCAGGCCTTCGGGGTATTCCGGAATAACCATCAGCGGACTTCGAGCAACAACGGAGGGAGAATCATCGTCGCCGGGGCCAACGACGGCCAGCTCCACGCCTTTGAGACCGGAGGGGGGGCGGAAAAATGGAGTTTCATTCCCCCCAATCTTCTGCCCAAGCTGAACGAACTGGCCCATGTCTCCCACCCCACCAACAAGAAACACAGATACTACGTGGATGGGCCGATCAGTGCGGCCGACGTATGGTGGGCGGCCACGGAAAACGACGGGACGCAGAAGCAGGCGTCCGACTGGAAGACTCTCCTGGTCTTCGGCCTGGGAATGGGAGTCCGGGGTCCCGGGGAGAAGAGCGATTACCTCTGGAGCAAGAGCTCCCTCTGCAACGGTGATTTCAAGGGTCAAGATAACCAGGACGGTGATTTCCATGGTCCAGATAACCAGCCCCACTCGAATTATTGCGGATACTATGCCCTGGACGTAACCAACACCGGCCAATCCCCCCAGTTCCAGTGGATCATCAAACCCGACAAGGATGAGGCCCGGTATCTGGGCGAGCCCTGGAGCAAGATGGTCATGGGCAGGGTGCGGATCAACGGAAACGAAAAATGGGTCGGGTTCATCGGGGGCGGCTACACCCCGGGAAACTTGAAAAACTTGAAAAAGGTGAAGCGGGGAAAAGGATTTTTCGTGGTGGACCTGAAAACCGGAAATGTGCTCTGGAGCTACACGGGAAAGGACAAGGGGGCCGGGGCCATGAGCTTTATCCCCGCCACCCCGGCCATCGTGGATAAGGACAACGACGGGTTCATCGACACAGCCTACGTGGGAGACCTGGCGGGCAATCTCTGGAAGTTCACCTTCTGCCCCAACGATCCGCTGGAGTCGCAGAAAACCAAGAAATGCGGATTGACGGACTGGAGCGCTTCGATTCTCTACAACTCCGGAAACACGCTGCCCGTCTTTACCACTCCGGCCGTGGCCAAGGATAAGAATTACTTCTGGGTCTTCTGGGGGACCGGGGAAAAGGCCTACCCCAACGTCGACGGACCGCAGAATAAGTTCTTTGCTCTCCGGGATGAGAATCTGAGCGATCCCTACACCCTGGCTGATCTCCAGAACATCACCTCGGGGGTCTTTAACGATTCCACCAAGAAGGGCTGGTACATCAGCCTGGACGGGCAGGAGAGGGTGCTCTCCGATGCCACCGTTTTCAAAGGGGTCATCTTCTTCACCAGCTACACGCCCCCGGCAAATCAAGAGAACATGTGCGGGGCCGTCGGCAGCGGCGCGCTCTACGGGCTGGCCATGCTGACTTCGAATATCGGGGGGACGCCCTTCTTGCCCGGTGAGGGAGTCTTGAACGGCCAGAGGAAAATCAGTCTGGGAACGGGGGTTCCTTCGGCGCCGGTGGTTTCGCTGAAACCGATTGACAGCGCCCAAAAGGGCGGCAACGCGGATGTCTTTGTGGCCATCAGCGGAGGAGCCGGGTTGGGGACGGAAATCAAGACGAGCGCCACCGACATGCCCGCCGTGGCCGCGGCCTTGGCCGGTTCCAGCCCCTCCTCCTACATCATTCACTGGCGAGACCGCAGGGTTCAACCCTATTAATGAATTCCCCTTCCGCCGGTCGGTCAGCCTCCCGGCGCAGCCGACCGGCGGTTTCTGGGCTTGATTCCCCCGCCATCCTCAGCCCCTCCTTCATCCGTCCCTTCTTGATGATCTCGTAAAAAGTCGAAATTCCATAAAATTCGTCATTCCGGTGAAAGCCGGAATCCAGGGTTTCCCGTGAAAACGGGAATCCAGATTTTCTTTAATGATTCCCAGCTTCCGCGGGCACAATGTCTGGACCCCGGCTTTCGCCGGGGTGACGGTTCAAGAGACTTTTTACGAGACCATCCTTCTTGAAGTCCGAAGAAAACTTGCCTTCCGCAGCCGCTTTTCTTAATTTTGGGCT
>JAPLIW010000579.1 GCA_026388915.1 Deltaproteobacteria bacterium | reverse complement strand
TCGAAACCCGAAACGGTCTTTATTCAACCTTCTCGCCCTTTCTCCTCCATCAGCGGCCGGTACTTCTCCATCGTCTTGCGGTTGATGTCCAGCGGGGCTGGGGCATTCGGGGGAAGGAGAACCTTATATTGCCTCCCGGCGAGGCGCTTGGTCAACTCTGCCTTGGCCTCCTGGATGACTTTCCCGTCGAGCAGCAGATCCACGCCCGAGGCCATCAGGACTTCGGCCGCCCGGAGCATCCCCTTCCAGCCAAGCTGGGAACGGGAGGCGGCGTTGACCTGCCAGTTGTGCCACCCCACTCCCGGCGGGGCTGTGGCCACCCAGGCCATGGCGAAGGGGGCAAACCAGCTATATTCGGAGTTGTCCGAAACGCCCGTCGAGCCCGGACCGAAGGGCTGGATCTGCCGATCCATACCGACCTCGGGGGCGTTGCAGCTCTTCTGCAAATCGCGGGCAAAGGCTTCTTCTTCGGAAGTGTAGGAAGGAGCGCCCAGTTCGACCAGGTTCCGGTAGAGGGCGCCGGCCAACACCGAGTTGGGGATTTTTTCGTGAGTGACGGTCACCAACTCCTTGGTTACTTCCGTCCCCGTAGCCATGGCCGATCCCTCGGCGCAACGGTGGATCTGCGCCAGAATCGGCTCCATCTGCTGGACGGTCTGGATCCGCCCGATGCACCAGAGCGTGGCCCGGTCCGGCACGACGTTGGGATACTCCGGACCCACATCGGAAAAGGTGTAGTTGATGGTGTTGGCCGCAGTGGGTTCTCCGGGAGGAATGTGCTCGCGCAAAAGCTCAATGGCATGCCCCATAAGGACGGCCGAATCCAGCGCGCTTTTCCCCTCCCAGGGGGAGTTCCCGTGTGCCGTTCTGCCCTGGAAATGGTACTTCATGTTGAAGTAGGCGTTGCAGGTGTCATACAGGACCTGATTCACGAAAAATGGATGCCAGTCGATGATGGCATCGATTCCTTTAAAGACTCCCGCCCGGGCCATGAAGGATTTGCCCGCGCAGATCTCCTCCGCTGGCGACCCGAGGACCTTGATCGTTCCGGAGAGTCGATGCTTCTCCATGACTGTCTTCAGAGCGACGGCAGCGGCCGCTCCTCCGGTTCCCAGCAGGTTGTGGCCGCAGCCATGTCCCGGAGCGCCGGGTACCACGGGCTGTTTCCGGGCGGTTGGCTCCTGGGAAAGGCCGGGCAAGGCATCATACTCACAATTGATCCCGATGACGGGTTTTCCCTGGCCCCAGGCGGCCACAAAGGCCGTGGGGATCCCGGCCACATCTTTTTCCAAGATGAAACCTTCCGCAGAGAGAAAATCAGCCAGAACCCGAAAAGATCGGTGTTCTTCCAGGCCCAATTCGGCGTAATTCCAGATTTGCTTCGAAAAATCGATCAGCCTGGGGCTGTTCACCTCGATCCAATCCATTCCCGTTTTCTTGCACTCTCCCGGATTCCCCATGGACTCTCCTTTTTCTATTTCGTTTTCTGGGAGCCAATATCGTACAACTCCGGTCTACGGTGTTCCCAGACCCTTCGCTGGTTCCTCATTTCCAGGGCATATTTCAGGTCTAATTCCGCGTGGATGATCCCCTCGGCATTCGGGGCCTTGGCAATCTCCACTCCCCATGGATCCACGATTACGCTCCGGCCGAAGAATTTCAGGTCTCCGTGGGACCCGATCTGATTCACGGCCAGAACGTAAACCATATTGTGCAGGGCTGCGGCCCGGGTCAGGATCTGCCAGTGGTCCTCTCCCGGAGAATAATCGGCGATCGGAAAAGCTGCCGGAACGGCCAGGACTTCGGCGCCTTTCAGGCACAGGGTCCGGGTCAATTCCGGGAAACGGATGTCGTAGCAGATGATGATGCCCAAGGTGCCAAAGTCTGCCTGATGGGTGAGAAGGTTGGACCCGGGCCGAAAGAATTTCGATTCCTTGAAATCAAGAGTATCGAAGAGATGGGTCTTGCTATACCGGCCCACGATCTCCCCTTTTCGATTAAAGAGCAGGCTGGTGTTGAAGTACTCTCCCCCCCGCTCTTCCATGAAACTTCCGGAGACCAGGTAGGTATGAAGCTTCCGGGCCATTTTTCCTAATTGATCCGTAAACCGGGAGGGAATTCTTTCGGCGACTTTCTTCCTGACTGAAAGAGGGTCTGTGGGCAAAGGGGTAAAAGTGAAAACCTCCGGGAGGCAGATCAGATCGATGGGGCGTTTCTGCCGGGTCAGGCTTTGAAGATACCCGATGGCCTTCTCCACATTCTTATCTTTCTGACGGCCCGTAGCCATCTGAATTCCGACGGCATAAATCTTGCTCATAAGGTCAACCTCAGGGGGAAATCCGCCTTTTCGCTGGACATGGAAAGGACCTGGTTGGGAAACGAAGGACTCAAAAAAAGGCTGGGATATTTTTTAATTTTAGACGCTTTGGGCATATCAGGGCGATTCAGGCACTCTCATTTATTCTTTTTCCGGGAAAAGCTTGCTCGCTACCCCTTTGGGCATGAACATGATGGTGGCCACCAGCATGGCCCCGTAAATCATGAAGCGGTACTCTCCGAATTCCCGCAGGTATTCTAGAAGAGCGGTCAGGGAGAAAGCCCCTATGACCGGGCCCCAGAAAGTTCCCAGGCCGCCCACCAGGGTGACGGCGATGATCTCGGTCATGATCCCCACGCTCATGACCGAGGTGGGAGTGAGGATCAGAATATAGTGGGCATAGAAGGCTCCGGCTACGCCGGCGAAAAAAGAACTGGTGATAAAGGCCAGCAGCTTGAAGCGGGTCGTATCAATCCCCAGGCTGAGGGCCGCGTCCTGCTCGTCGCGTACCGCCCGGAAGGCCAGCCCCACGTAGGAACGCAGCATCCAGGCGATGAGTCCGATGGTGACGAAGAAGATCATCAGGATGACGTAGTAATAGCCGGTCCGGTCTCCTCCCGCGAAATTGATCGCCAGTCCCCCCGGAAGAGGAATTTCGGGAAACTCCGGAATTCCCCAGAGACCCAATTCCCCGCGGGTCAGGCCGACCAGATTCATGCACACGATCCGGGCGATTTCGGAAAAAGCCAGGGTGGTGATGGCAATGTAGGGCGCCGCGCGGAGGCGCAGGCAGGGGAGTCCGATCACGAACCCCACCAGGGCGGCGGCGATCCCCCCGGCCAAGAGCCCCAGCCAGGGAGAAAGGCCCGCTTTCATGGCCAGGAGAGAGGAAACGTAGGCCCCCAGGCCGAAGAAGGCCTGATGGCCGAAAGTAAAGATCCCGGTGTAACCACAGATCAGGTTCCAGCTGCAAGCCAGAACGGCAAAGAGCAGGGAAAGAATAATGATGTTCATGATGTAGGGATCTTCGACGAAGACCGGAAGGACCACCAGGAGGATGACCATGCCGGCAATGGCTTTGTTTTTTGTTGTCGCAAAGAGTTTCCTGATATTCATCTCCCGATCCCTCTATCTATCCGTTCGATCCTTCTTTTTTCCCTATAGGAATCCTCTGCGTTCTCTTCGGGCTCTGCGGTTAATAGGTCTTTACCATTCTTTTGTCCCGAAAAAGCCCGCGGGCTTAAATACCAGGAATCCGATGAGAACCAAAAAAGCGGCTACATCTTTCCATTCCGAGGAGAGGAAGACAATGGCCAGGCTTTCGATGCAGCCGAGCAAAAATCCTCCGAGGATAGCCCCTCCAAAACTCCCCAGCCCTCCCAGGACCACCACGATAAACGCCTTCAGCAGCAGGGGAATTCCCATCCAGGGATTGACCAGAAAAAGGGGAGCCAACATGGTGGCGGCCAGGGCCGCCAGGGCTGAACTGATTCCGAAAGTCATCAGGTAAATGCGGTGGGAATCGATCCCCAGAATGGTGGCCGCCTCCCGATCCTGGGCCGTAGCCCGGAGGGCCATGCCGAAGCGGGAGCGCTTCACATAAAGCCAGAATCCCACCATGACCGTCGCGGCCACGATCAGAATCAGAATGCGCTGGTAGGCGATGCGGAATCCGGAAAGGTCCATGGTTCCTTCGATAAAATAGGGCACATTTTTAAACCGCTCTCCCCAAACCTTCAAGGCAAAGTTCTGCAGGAAGATGGAAACCCCGAGAGTCACCACGATGGGGCTAACATCCCAGCCAGGTTTCTCCAAAAGAGGGTGCAGAATCGTGCGCTCCATCAGGACCCCGAGGGCAAAGGCAATCAGCATGGCCAGGACGATTCCCCAGAAGGGATGGACTCCGAAGAACAGGAGGGTGAAGTAGAGGACATATCCCCCGATCATGTAGAGTTCCCCGTGGGCAAAGTTGAGCATCTTCATGGTGCCCCAGATCAGGGTCAGTCCGCTCGCCACCAGGGCATACATACTGCCCAACACCATCCCATTCAACATCTGTTCGATGATCAGTTGCAGGTTCATGGCGAATTTTCTTTTCTTCTATACCAGGCGACTTTAATCCCAGCAAGAGTCGTCATTCCCGCGAAAGCGGGAATCCAGGAAAAAACTGGATTCCGGAGCCTGCCCCGTACTTGATACGGGTTCAAGCCCGGAATGACAAACCGATAATATTTATGTCGTCATGTATAACTTTAGGCACTTCAGGCACTTTAGCGCACTTTAGGCACTTTCCTTATAATCCCAAATACGCCTGTTTGATGTACTCATCCTGGCTCAGCCGGTTGGCTTCTCCCTCCATGACCACGTGTCCGGTTTCGATTACATATCCCCGATGGGCAATCTGGAGGGCGATGTAGGCGTTTTGCTCGACGAGCAAAACGGTGACCCCCTTTTGATTGATCTTTTGAATGACTTCAAAGATCCTCTCCACGATAACCGGAGCCAGCCCCAGGGAAGGTTCATCCAGGAGCAGCACTTTGGGCCGAGAAATCATGGCCCGGGCGATGGCGCACATCTGCTGTTCCCCTCCGGAAAGAGTGCCGGCAAGCTGGTCCCGCCGCTCCTTGAGGATGGGGAAGATCTCCATCATCTCTTCCATCGCACCGGAGCGATCTTTCCAGGCCGGAGGTATGTATGCTCCCACGGAAAGATTTTCCCAGACCGTCATATTGGGGAAAAGCCGTCGCCCCTCGGGAACATGGGAGAGGCCGTGAAGGATGATCTGATAGGGTTCAATCCGATCCAGTCTTACGGCGGAGAGAGAGATGGATCCCTTCTTGGGCTTCAAAAGCCCGGAAATAGTCCGGAGGGTCGTTGATTTGCCCGCTCCATTGGCCCCCAGGAGAGTGACGATTTCTCCCTCTTTGACGATGAGGGAGACATCCCAGAGCGCCTGCGCATCGCCGTAGAAAACGTCCATGTTCTTAATTTCGAGCATGAAGAATCCTCAAGGCGCATAGAGCTCAGAGCAAAAAATCTCTTTGCTTCCTCTTCGACGCTATGCTCTCTGCGCTATGCGCTTTGCGTCTTTATCCCTCCCAGGTACGCCTCGATCACCTGGGGATTCTTGGCAATCTCTTCGGGCTTGCCTTCGGCCAGTTTCTTTCCGTAATGCAGAACCACGATCCGGTCGGACAAGCCCATGATCGCCTTCATCACGTGCTCGATCATGAGGATGGTGATGCCTCCTTCACGGAGCGAGCCGATGAAATTGGCCATCTCCCCCGTTTCCTTGGGATTCAAGCCGGCCACGACTTCATCCAGAAGCAGGATCTCGGGGGAGGTGGACAGGGCCCGGGCGACTTCCAGTCTTTTCCGCTCGACCAAATTCAGGCTCTTGGCTTTCCGTTCCGCTTTCCCCTCAAGGCCCACCCGCTCCAAGGCGGCCCTGGACTTTTTCTGGGCTTCTTCCATGACATGCCGCTGCTGGTGGCCGAAAAAGGCCCCCACGAGGGCGTTTTCCAGGACGGTCATTTCCAGGAAAGGCTTAGTGATCTGGAAGGTGCGGGCGATCCCCAGCTTGCAAACCTCATTCGGCCTCAGATGGCTGATATCCCGGCCCCGGAACAAAATTTTGCCCTGATTCGGCTTGTAGACCCCCGCAATGATGTTGAAAAGGGTCGTCTTGCCGGCCCCGTTGGGGCCGATCAGCCCCAGGATTTCCCCCTGGTTTAAATAAAAGGACACGTCGCTGACCGCGGCCAGCCCGCCGAAATACTTGGTCACCCCTTGCCCTTCCAGCAGGAGACCGTTCTTTTTCTGTTCCATAGGTTTTTTCAGCGGGACGCAGATCTTCGCAGATGGACGCAGAAAAATCGAAAAAGAGAGTTTCAAACCCAAGAACCAACCCTAAAAAAATGAATTTGCCGTATTCCCGGGTTTTAGTTTTGCAAATTTATCTGCGAAATCTGCGTTTATCTGCGTCCCAAAAATTTTTCTACTTCAACCAGGGGGGAAGCTGGAATTTCGCCCCCGCCAGGCTTTGGGGCCAGACGATCTTGCTCTTGCCGTCTACAATCT
>JAPLIW010000821.1 GCA_026388915.1 Deltaproteobacteria bacterium | reverse complement strand
TCATGGCCTCGAACCGGTCCTTCTCCGCCGTGGTGGAATTGACCATAGGTCTCTTTTTCACTTTCTTGATGAAGGCCTGCAGCACCTTGGGGTCCGGGCTGTCCAGAGACAGGGGAACCTCCACGGCGGCTTCGGCCACTTCGATCAGCCAAGTCAGGTCCTCCATTTCGGTGCCGATGCGCGAGCCGGCGTTCACATCGATATAATTGGCTCCCGCTTTCGCTTGCTTCTGAACATCCCCGGTGATGTATGCGGCATCCCGCTTCTCCACCGCTTCATTCACCGCCTTCCGGCTGGTGTTGATCCTTTCTCCGACGATTAACATGGTCTTCTCCTTCCGTTTTTAAAAAAAAGGGAGTTGGGGCGCTCTCAACTTATTGTCTTAAACTATACACAGCGACATAAACCCCAGCAAGAGTCGTCATTCCCGCGAAAGCGGGAATCTAGGAAAGAACTGGATTCCGGGTCAAGCCCGGAATGACAAATGCGATAAGATTTATGTCGTCGTGTATAAAAACAGGGGGGGGTGAGAGTTGTAGGAAAAAATATCTTTACAACTCTCAACTCCCAACTCACCACTTACCTTTCCTATTATATTCCGGATCCGATCTTACCCGCAGGTTCTTGCGTTCCTTTAAGCAGCTTTACGATCTCCCGGACTACCGGCGCGATCCGGCTCACCCAGCCGGAATGCCCGGCGGTCTGCAGCCTGAGGTTGCTGAATCCCATGGGGAGATCTCCGGTCAAAAGGTCCATCAATACCTCCGTGGGACCCATGAACCGGAAATCTTCATCCTTGAAGTGGAGCAATCCCGAGCGGCCGTTCATCTTCCCTTCCTTCACAATGAAGTGACCCCGGAAGGGGCTGTCCGAGGACTCGATGTTAATATGCATGGGCCTTTCGGCCCTCTCCAGCAAGGCTTTCATCTCCTTCACCTGCTCAGCCCGGAAGCTTACCCCCGCCCACAGGAGGTCCATCAACTGATCTGCCGCACCAGGGAGTTGGTTGAAAAGCCCAGCGGGATCTGCTTTTCTAAGTGCGGCCAGGAGTTTGGCCAGAAAATCCGGGTATTCCCGCAGCAGGTTCCCAATCCCATATTCCCGTATTTGAATCAAAGCCCCGGGTAATTTTCTTTTCAGCCCTTCCCCGGAAAGGGCAAGCAAATCATCCATAGACTTCTTTATGGTTTCTTCGGGCATCACCTTCTCCCTATACGATATGGGGGGTCCAGAAAAACACAGAATCTACAGTGCAGCATAAGTGCAAGCAAGCGCCTCTCAGAAATCCCCCCTTCTCCCCCCTTTATTAAAGGGGGGTTGGGGGGATTTCAGCGATGGGTCCTCAAGGCAGTGATGTTTGGGAACCCTTTGCATATTTACTAATGAGGCCATAATTATCTGGACAGGAATTCTGTCTTTTCATCATCCTGGATTCCGGCTTCCGCCGTAATGACAACCAAGAACCATGCCTTTCTAACGTTCGTCACTCCGGCTAAAGCCGGAGTCCAGTTCGAGTGTTTTAAAATGCAACGCCCTCCAATTCATTTTTAGACTAAAATGGACTCCTTAGTAATCTTTCATAATTCAGAAATCTCTCTGTGCCCTCTGTACTGTTGTAGTGTAAAATTTTTAAATTTTGCCAGGATTTTTTATGAATCTTTATCCGTTTTTATCCGCGTTCATCCGT
>JAPLIW010000657.1 GCA_026388915.1 Deltaproteobacteria bacterium | reverse complement strand
GGCGATTCATGAATCGCCCCCACTATTATTCCAATCAGGAAAGGAAGGGGTTAGCATGATCGAAAAACTTCCGGAACTGGTCAATGGGGATGAAAAGCTCGTATGGCGGGGTCGGTTTCTCACGGTTGACTTTTTGGTGGAGGTGGGCGACGTTTCTTATATCATCTCCATTCAGTCGGGGCGCATCATGTCTGTGAGCAGGGGCCCTTTTTACATGCGGCCATGGCGTTTTGCAGTTCGGGCGTCGGCCGCGGCTTGGGAGAAGCTCTGGGAGCCGATCCCCCGGCCGGGATACACGGACATTTTGGGCTTGATGAGACGCGGCGAAGCGCGCATCGAAGGCGATTTACAGCCGCTGGTAGCAAATCTTCGCTACGTCAAAGAGGTCCTGGTTACACCTCGACGACTGAAGGGAGGTTGTTGACATGGCCGCCGGGATTGAATCGATCGTGGGTCGCTACATTCACCTGAGACTGGGCGGAAGGCCCTATCGGATCTATTTTGAGGAGAACGGCAAGGGAATCCCCCTGGTTTGCCTGCACACCGCGGGCTCCGATACCCGGCAGTACCGGCACCTGATGGCCGATCCGGCGGTGACCGAGCATTACCGGGTGCTGGCCTTCGACTTGCCCTGGCATGGCAAATCCACTCCGCCGCCGGGTTGGCACGAGGAAGAATACCGCCTGACCACCGAGGCCTATCTCGAAGCGATCATGGGCTTTTGCCGGGCCTTGGAGCTTAACCGTCCGGTGGTGATAGGTTGCTCGATGGGCGGGCGCATCGTCATCCCCCTGGCGGCGGAGTACGGGAAGGAATTGCGCGCGGTTATTGGCCTGGAGGCGGGCTATCAAGTGCAGCCCTGGTTTGACAATACCTGGCTGCATCAGCCGGATGTGCACGGCGGTGAAATATGCGCTGCCCGAGTTTCTGGACTGATGGCTCCCCAAAGTCCGGAGGAAACTCGCTGGGAAACGCTCTGGGGATATATGCAGAGCGGCCCGGGCGTTTTCAAGGGCGATCTCTACTTTTATTTCCAGCGGGCTGAATCCGACTTTCTCAAGTATATGGCCCGCATTGACACGAAGGCCTGCCCGGTCTATCTGTTGGCCGGGGAGTACGACTATTCCTGCACCCCGGAGGATACGCAGCGAACCGGGGCCTATATCCCGGGCTCCGAAGTGATTATCATGAAAGAGATGGGCCACTTTCCCATGTCGGAGAATCCCCAGCGTTTCCGGAACTACATCCTTCCGGTGCTGGAGAAAATTCGGGGTCAGAAATGACTTTGTGGCGGCGGGACCGCTTCGTAGACCCCCTATGGGTTTGCGCTTGATTCTAAAAAAAAGGGGAGTTCATGAAAGGGTATAACGGGAAAATCCTGCGGGTGAATCTCAGCACCCGCCAGGTTTCAACGGAGGAGCCGGCTGAAGAACACTACAAAACCTACCTGGGAGGGCGTGGGTTCATCGTCCATACCCTTTTGAAAGAAGTTCCCCGGGGGGTGGACCCACTGGGGCCGGAGAACAAGCTTATTTTTGCCCTCGGCCCCATTACGGGCCATCCTTTCCCGGGGAGCGGCAGGAACAGCGTGGGAGCCAAATCACCCCTCAGCGGGGGGTACGGGGAGAGCGAGGCCGGAGGGTTCTGGGGCGCAGAACTGAAAAGATCCGGGTACGACGCGATCATCGTTGAAGGGAAGTCGGATGAGCCGGTTTACCTTTGGATCAAGGACGGCCGACCGGAAATACGCGATGCCCGTAACCTCTGGGGATTGGATGTGGCCGAGACGGAGAAGGTCATCCGCGAGGAACTTCAAGACGACAGGGTCCGGACGGCCACGATCGGCGCCGCGGGAGAGAAAATGGTTCGGTATGCCTCTATCTGCAACGACATCTCCCATATGGCCGGCAGGACGGGGATGGGGGCCGTGATGGGCTCCAAAAAATTGAAGGCGGTTGCCGTCCGGGGCAACGCCCCCCCGGAGATGGGGAACCGTGAGAAGGTCCTGGAACTTTCCCGCTGGATGGGGAAGAACTTCAAAACCAAGACCAATTTCTGGCAGTATGGAACCGGAGCGGCGATGGATTATTACGAGGCCTCCGGAAACCTGCCCATCCGGAATTTTGCCGCCGGCCGGTTTCCCCAGGTGGAGGGGATTACTTCCCAGAGCATGTACAAGAAGGGCTACGTGGAGAAGATGGACAGCTGCTTTGGATGTCCGGTGCGATGCAAGAAAAAGGTAAAGTTGGATCAGCCCTGGAAGGTGGACCCCGTCTATGGGGGGCCGGAGTACGAGACGTTGGGGGCCTTCGGGTCGAACTGCGGCGTCGAGCAGATCGAAGCCATCATGAAGGCGAACGAGCTTTGCTGCCGCTACGGTCTGGATACGATCTCGACAGGGGTTACGATTTCCTTCGCCATGGAGTGTTTTGAGAAAGGGGTCCTGACCCTGAAAGACACGGATGGCCTGGAGCTTACCTTCGGCAACGCCGCGGCCATGGTGGAGATGGTGGAGCGGATCGCCTTGCGGAAGGGTCTGGGCAACCTATTGGCCGAAGGGACCAAGAGG
>JAPLIW010000055.1 GCA_026388915.1 Deltaproteobacteria bacterium | reverse complement strand
CGGGCCGATTCCGCCCGGACCGATGAAAGAATCCGTGCCTCATCATGCCGAGAACCACGGCCTTGCCCCCGGGCCGGGCAAGGCCTCCAAGCTATGAATATTGATCTGATTTCTGGAAAGTGAAGGGGGGCAAGTTCCTTGGTGTCAGGGGTCGGGATAGGGAAGAGGGGGTTCAATGATGAAATATTCCCCTCGTTTGTATTCATTTGTCGAATCAATCTCCTTTGAATATCGTGTTCTGTTTGGTAAAATTTTAAATACGCTTCACGCCAAGATACCGGAAAGTTCACCAAGACACGGAGGAGGGGAAATGAAAGTTTTCAGGCTAATTGGAATTTTGGCTGTCGCTATGGGAATCGCCATTTTTATCAGCGTTCCTGCCTGGGCCAATAAGTCGGAGACGAAGATCGAAGCTCCCGATACCGCGGAAAAGGGGTCGGAAATCACCATCAAGGTAACGGTGACCCACAGCGCCAACAGCTTTTTCCATTACACGGAGTGGCTGTGGGTTCAAGTCAACGGCAAAGAAATTGCCAAGTGGGAGTACAGCAGCGGCAACCGGCCGGAAGGAGCCACCTTTACCAAGGAGATTAAATACAAGGTGGACGGCGATTTGGAAATCAAAGGCAAGGCCAGCTGCAACATGCACGGAAGCGCTAACGAAGCCGCGGCCAAAGTGACGGCGAAATAACAAACCGGGGTACAGGGCCTAGGGCCCAGGGCGCAAGGGAAGGGACACTGTTCCTCGAGCCTCGACCTTCATCTCCTTATTTTGCCTTGCGCCCTGCGCCTTGAACCTTACGCCATTCCTGCAGGGGGTCTCATGAAAATCGGCGGCTTTTCCATCGTTCTGATTCTGGGGATCATTAATTTTCTTCTGCTGCTCTTTCAGCTCAGCTCCGGTCTGCGATGGATCAAGGTGAAAATGACCGTTCACCGGAAAACGGGCATCACTCTATGTATTGTTGCCCTTTGCCACGGGATTCTGGCTTATCTCTCTCAATAAAATCGACCCTCTTACTTTGCGGGGCGGATCAGGAGTCCGCTGGTCGAAACCCGAATTTCCAGCTCTGCCGCTTTGTCGGCGGCCACAAAGGTCCCCGACCCGTACTCCGTGTCCAGTAAAGGTTTCAGCAGCGCATACTTCTGGCGCAGGTGAAACATGTTTACCGCTTTGTCCTGCGAGAGGGGGAAAACGGTGCGGGGTTTCGATTTCTCATCTTCCAGCCGGGTGTAACGGCCGGCCACGCGATCCAGTTCATAGGCCGTGTGCAATCCCAGGAAATTGACCATGGGCTTCCATTTGAGGATGTGGGCATCCACGTAAATTTCATCCCCGGCGATCAAAAAACTGACTTCCTCTCCATCCGCCAGACGAAAGTGGGCGTTGAATTCCTGCGAGCCCATGGGTTGAATCTTCACCACCGCCGCGACCTCCTCGCGAACCAGCGCCCGGTACCCCTGGATGCCGACGGTAATCGCACCGAAGAGAGCGCCCAACGAAAGAAACAGCAGCCCGAGCAGAATCCCGATCGTCCCCCCCAGAAATTTCCTCTTCCGCAAGGCTAGGATGGCGACAATAAAGAAAAAGAGGCTCGAAGCGGCCGACACGATCGCGAAAACGGTAAGCGGATTCAGCATCTGGATCACCTCCTATGCCCCGCCGTTTCCTTTCATTCCCCTCCCGTTTTACTAAGGAGTCCATTATAGTCTAAACATTAATTGGAGGACTTTGCCTTTTGAAAACCTCGAACTGGACTCCGGCTTTCGCCGGAGTGACGAACCTTAGAAAGGCATGGTTCTTGGTTGTCATTCCGGCGGAAGCCGGAATCCAGGATGATTAAAAGACGGAATTCCTGC
>JAPLIW010000152.1 GCA_026388915.1 Deltaproteobacteria bacterium | reverse complement strand
ATGTCCGAGATGCTTTCCGTGATCTCGCCGGAGTCATACATCGCCCGGGTTTCCCTTCACGATGTGAAGCATATCAACCAGGCGGCCAAGGCCACCCGCCGGGCCTTCGAAGTGCAGGTGAAGAATGAAGGGTTCTCCATGGTGGAATACCTTTCCATGTGCCCCACCCAGTGGAAGGTGAACCCGGTCCAGGCGTTGAAATGGGTGGAAGAAAAAATGATCCCCTATTATCCGCTGGGGGAATACGGATCGATCAAGAATTAAATTTTTCACCGAAGAGAGCGCAGAGATCGCTGAGGATTAATGGGAAAAAATGCGAAGGGCTCCCATCCAGTTTTTTATTTTGCCTTTCTATTTGCGATTCTCTGCGTCCTCTGCGATCTCTGCGGTGAAAATTCAGTGGTGAATTTTTGGGAGTTTTTATGAACGAATCGGTGATCATGTCGGGTTTTGGGGGGCAGGGAATCCTGCTCATGGGCCAGCTCCTCTGTTACGCGGGAATGCATGAAGGGAAAAACGTGACCTGGATGCCTTCCTACGGACCGGAGATGCGCGGGGGAACCGCCAACTGCACGGTGATGATCTCCTCCGACCGGGTCGGGTCTCCAGTGACCCGCTTCCCCCAATCTCTGGTGGCCATGAACAAGGCCTCTCTGGACAAATTCGAGGAAGCGATTCAGCAGGGGGGATTTCTGGTCATCAACTCTTCCCTGGTGGATCGGGATCCTTCGCGTGCCGATCTGCGGGTCATCAAGGTCCCGGCAAATAAAATTGCCGAAGAGGCGGGCACCCTGCAGGTGACGAACATGGCCGCTCTGGGAGCCTATGTGGCCGGGAACGGGGTCGTTTCGCTGGACTCGGTCATCGTCGCCCTTAGGCGGATGATCCCGGAGCACCGGAAGGAATTACTGGCGGTCAACGAGGAAGCATTGCGCCGCGGGGCCGAAGCCGTTCTAAAACCAAAAACTGTTTAATGGGACACGGATGAACACGGATACACACGGATAAGGCTAGAAGTTTAAAACATCTTAAAACCGAATCAATCTGTTTTTTGTCTTTGGTGTTGCTCATTATTTATTGAATCCGTGTTTATCCGTGTTCATCCGTGTCCCAATAATAATGATAGGAAAAAAGAATGGGAAAGATTGCGATTAATAAGGACCGCTGCAAGGGGTGTCAGCTCTGCATCGTTACCTGCCCGAAAAAGAGCATCCGCCTATCGGAGGAGTTCAACGAGAAAGGGTATCATTTTGTCATCTTCCAGGACGGGGGCGAATGCACGTCCTGCTCCTTCTGCGGGCGCATCTGCCCGGATATGGCGATTGAAGTGTACAAATAGGCTGATGGCTCATAGCTCGTGGCTCATAGGGAAAGGCATCCCATGAGCTATCAGCCATGAGCATTTTTTTGCGCCATGCACTTCGTAAGGAGGTGGTCATGAATTTCCCGAAGATCTACCGCGTCCGCCAGACCTTTGACCGCACCCGGGTCCAGGATATTCCGGGGACGGTGAAGGCCGAATTGAAAAAACTGGCCCTGGACAAGAAGGTTAAACCGGGGCAGAGGGTCGCCCTCACCGCGGGAAGCCGCGGCGTGGCCAACATCGCCGTCATCCTGAAAGCGGCGGTGGAATACCTCAAGTCCATCGGGGCCAAGCCTTTTATCTTCCCGGCCATGGGAAGCCACGGCGGAGCCAAGGCCGAAGGGCAGGCCGACCTCCTGGCCCATTACAATGTCACCGAGGCTTTCACTGGAGCGCCGGTCCTGTCTTCCATGGAGGTCGTGGAGATCAGCAAGACCGAAGACGGCGTTCCGGTCTACATCGACAAGAACGCCTCCCAGGCCGACTGGA
This sequence comes from Deltaproteobacteria bacterium, assembly GCA_026388915.1. Classification (GTDB taxonomy): domain Bacteria; phylum Desulfobacterota; class SM23-61; order SM23-61; family SM23-61; genus SM23-61. The sequence continues at coordinate 7,108 of JAPLIW010000152.1, read as the reverse complement.
TCATCGTGGCCAACCGTATCAAGCCCCATACCAAGTTCAAGGCCCCCATCGAAAGCGGACTAATGAAGATGATGGCCATCGGCATGGGAAAACAGAAGGGGGCCGAGTACTACCACAAGGCCGCCATCCAGTTCACCTTCCCGAAAATCATCGTCGATGCGGGGCGGGAGGTGATCAAAAAGGCGCCCATTCTCTGCGGGCTGGGGATGGTGGAGAACGGATACGATGAAACCGCCAAAATCGTGGCTATTTCTCCCCAGGAGATCGAGGCCAAGGAGCAGGACCTCCAGGCGCTGGCCAAGCAGATGATGCCCCGGCTGCCTTTCAATGAAATCGACCTGCTCATCGTGGACGAGATGGGCAAAGACATCAGCGGGACGGGAATCGATCCCAACGTGACCGGCCGCAACCGCGACCTTCTGGGCGTTTTCCCCCATCCGGTCAACGCGAAGCGCCTCTTTGTACGCGATCTGACGGAGAACTCCAACGGCAACGCCACCGGGCTGGGGCTCGCCGACCTGACCACCAAGAGGCTGGTGGATAAGATTAACTACCAGGCGACCTACATGAACTGCATTACCGGGATCAGCATAGAAAAAGCCTCCGTCCCCATGCACTTCCCCACCGATCAGGAAGCCATCCGGATCGCCCTGGGGTCGATCGGCTTGACCCCTCCGGAAAGAAGCAGGGTTGTACGCATCAAGAACACCCTTCATGTGGACGAAGTGGAAGCCTCGGAAGCCTACCTGGAGGAAATGAAAAAACGCACTGACCTGGAAGTCCTGGAAGGTCCCAAGCCCATGTCTTTCGACAGCCAGGGGAATCTTCCCCCCTTGAAGGTTCACGGGGGCGGGCGGAAGGCGGATTTCTAAAAGAACCGTTACTCGTTACTGGTTGCTCGTTGCTGGTTCCTCGTTAAAGCCTAAGAACTGATGAACTCGTAAGAAGCCGAATTTCCATAAAATTTGTCATTCCGGCGAACCCCGGATCAAGTCCGGGGCAGGCGTCGGAATCCAGTTTTTTCAAGATGTTCTGGACCCCGGCTTTCGCCGGGGTGACTCTTTTGGAGACTTTTTACTAGACCATCACTATTGCGATTCCCTATTTCTGATCCGGTGCGTCTCTGATTCCCCTAAATCCTTGCCCACGGTCCTCCTGCACGTGGCCAAAAGACAGAATGGGATGCCTTTTTATTGGCGTTTTACTCCCTGCTCTCTGCTCTATGCTCTTTGCGGTTTTATTTTTTTCTCCGGTCGATGACCTTCACGGGCTTTCCGCCCACGGGCTGCAGGCTTTCGGGCGCCACCAGTTTGACCTTGGCGCTCACCCCCACGATCTCCCGCAGTTTCCGCTCGATCTGGGCGGAGATGTTCTGCAGGTTTTTGATTTCGTCGGAAAAGACTCTTTCATTGACTTCCACTTTCAATTCCAGTGAATCCGCTCCTTCAACCTGTTCCACCAGGATTTGGTACCGCGGTTCCACCCCTTCCACTTCCAGGAGGATGGATTCCACCTGGGAAGGGAAAACCTTAACGCCCTTGATCACGATGATATCATCACTCCGCCCCAAAACCTTTTTCATGCGCACCAGAGTCCGGCCGCAGGGGCAAGGGGAATAATCCAGAGAGGTTATATCCCGGGTGCGATAGCGAACCAGGGGAAAGGCCTCTTTGGTCAGGGTGGTCAGGACCAACTCCCCTTCCGCTCCCGGGGAAAGGACCTTCAGCGTCTGCGGGTCGATGATCTCGGGGATAAAATGATCTTCGTAGAGATGCAGGCCGTTCTTGTGTTCACATTCAGCGGAGACCCCGGGGCCCATCACCTCACTAACCCCGTAATTGTCCGTGGCATTGATAAAGAGGCGTTCTTCGATCTCTCGGCGCATGGATTCCGGACAAGGCTCTGCGCCGAAAAGGCCCCTCTTCAGGGAGAGGGACTGGGGATTGATCCCCTCTTTCTCCATGTACCGGGCTAAGAGCAAGGCATAAGAAGGTGTGCTGACCAGGGCGGTGGTCTTGTAGTCCTGCATGATCAGAGCCTGCTTCCGCGTATTCCCGGTGGACATGGGAATGACCGAGGCTCCGATGAGCTCGGCTCCGTAGTGCAGGCCGAAAGCTCCGGTAAAAAGACCGTATTTGAAGGTGATCTGGACCACGTCGTCCTTGCTAACCCCTCCCGCGGTCAGGACCCGCGCGGTGAGCTGGCTCCAGTGGTGAAGGTCATTCCTGGTGTACCCGGTGACCGTGGGCTTGCCCGTGACCCCGGAAGAGGAATGGATGCGGACCACCTCCCGCAGGGGGAGAGCGAACATCCCGTAAGGATAGCTTTCCCGCAGGTCCTCTTTGGCCGTGAGGGGAAATTGGGCCAGGTCCTGAATGGTTTGAATCTCATCGGGGGTGATCTTTAACCGATCAAACCGCTTCTTGTAAAAGGCCACGTTCCGGTGCAGCCGGTTCAGGGTGGATTGCAGCCTCTCCAGCTGGAGCTGCCCGATCTCCTCGCGGGGCATGCATTCGTTCCTGTGGTCCCAGATCATTTTCCCTCCCCTTTCACTCCCATACCTCGCGGTACTCCTTGCCCAGGTAAGCCCGCTGCACTTCCTTGTTGTTCAGCAGGTCCTCCGTCTCTCCTTCCAGGATGATCCGCCCCGTCTCCAGAACATATCCCCGGTCGGCCACCCGGAGGGCGGCTTTGGCGTTCTGCTCCACCAGCAGGATGGTGGTTCCCCGCCCGCGCAGCAGGCGGATGGTCTGAAAGATCCCGCTCACCACCAGAGGGGCGAGCCCCAGGGAGGGCTCATCCAGGAGAAGAAGCTTGGGCCGGGACATCATGGCCCGCCCGATGGCCACCATCTGCTGCTCTCCCCCGGAGAGGGTTCCCGCTCTCTGCTTCTGCCGCTCCCGCAGGACCGGAAACATTTCAAAGATGGAATCCAGGTCTTTATACACCTCTTTCTTGCCCTCCCCTTTAAAGCGGACGTAGGCCCCCAGGATCAGGTTGTCGAGAACGGAAAGGGGGGCAAAGATCTGCCTTCCCTCGGGAACCTGCCCGACCCCCAGGCGCAGGACCCGCTCCGCCGGAAGCCCGGCAATATTCTGACCGTTGAAGAAGAGCTTCCCCTTGGCCGGGGAATGAAGCCCGGAAACAACTTTCATCAGGGTGGTCTTCCCCGCCCCGTTAGCCCCCAGAAGGGCGACCATCTCTCCCGGGTTCACGTGAAGAGAAAGATTGCGCAGGGCCTGGATGGCGCCGTAGAAGGCGCTGACGCTCTCCACCCTAAGCATTCCGCGCCTCCTCGCCCAGGTAGGCGGCGATCACCTCGGGGTTCCGCTGGATCTCCCGGGGTTTTCCCTCGGCAATCATTCTTCCGTAATTGAGGACCAGGACTTCATCGGAGATTCCCATGACCAGGCTCATGTCATGCTCCACCAGCATGACCGTGATTCCCCGGTCCCGGATGCGCAAAATGGTCTCCGAAAGGGTCTCCGTCTCCCGGATGTTTAAACCCGCCGCCGGCTCATCCAGCAGGAGAAGCCTGGGTTGAGCGGCCAGAGCACGGGCGATCTCCAGCAGTTTCTGCTCTCCCAGGGGGAGCGATTTCGCCCCGAGAAGGGCTTTCCCCTCGAGCCCCATGAAGCGGAGCTCTTCCAGAGCTTTTTCCCGAATCCTTTTTTCTTCCTCCCGCATTCCGGGGAGGCGAAAACCGGCGCGGAATATGCCCGCCGCCGTGTGCGTATGGCACCCCAGCATGGCGTTCTCCAGGGAATTCATGTTGGGAAAGAGCTCCAGGTTTTGAAAAGTCCGGGAAATACCCAGTCGGGCGATTTGGTGGGTCTTCAGCCCGTTCAGGATTTGTCCCGCGAATTCAAACCTCCCTTGATTTGGCGGAAAGACGCCGGTGATGAGATTAAACAGGGTTGTCTTCCCCGCCCCGTTGGGCCCGATGACCGATTTGATCTGCCCTTCGGGGACGGCAAAACTCAGCCCGTCGACGGCCCGCAGGCCCCCGAAATATTTCTGTACATCCTGAATTCTGAGAACCCCGTTCGGCATCGTTCCCTAAGATCCCCCTTGCGTCCTTACCCAAAGACGTTGAATCCCTTCCAGAATCCCCTTGGGCATGAAGAGAAGCACCCCCATGAGAATGGCGCCGTAGGCCAGGACCTCGAAATCCTCCAGGCCCCGAAGGTACTCGGGCAGAAGGGTGAGGACGGCCGCCCCCTGGAGAGCCCCCCAGATATTCTCCGTGCCCCACACCACCACCATCATCAGGAGAAGAATGGAGAACATGAAGCTGAAGGAACTGGGGCTGATGAAGTTAATGAAATGGGCGTACAGGCTCCCCCCCATGGAAGCGTATACGGCGCTCAGCATGAAAACCTGCACCTTGTAGCGGGACGCATCCACCCCCATGGCGCCGGCGGCCAGCTCGCTCCCATGGACGGCCCGCAGGGCCCTTCCCACGCGGGAATTGATCACGTTCAGGGAGAAGAGAAGAAGGAGGATGACCATTCCCCAGACCAGGTAAAGATACGCCGTCGCCTCCAAGGGCAGGTCCCCGACCGCCAGAGAAGGGATTCCGGAGAGGCCCGAGGGCCCGCCGGTGAGGAAGGACAGTTCGTTGAAGATAATGAACAGGATCTCTCCGAACCCCAGCGTGGCCACCGCCATGTAATGGCCCTTCAGCCGCAGCGTGGGCTTTCCCACGAGATAGGCCACGGCCGCCGAAAGAAGGATTCCGAAGAAAAACCCGACGATGGGAGGAAGGGCATACTGGACGGTCAGGACCCCGGAAGAATAGGCCCCCAGTCCGAAGAACGCCGCATGGCCCAGGGAAATCTGGCCGGCATAACCCATGAGAAGGCTGAGCCCCAGGGTGATCATCCCGTTGATTCCCATGAACACCAGGAGGCTGATGAAATACTCGTTCCTCCCGGTAAGCCAGGGGAAGACGGCGATCACGGCGACGATGAGCAAAATGATGGATAGGTCCTTGCGTTTCATAACCGCCAATAGGTAGTTTCGGGTTTCGAGTTTCAGGTTGAACAACCTGCTCCTGCTTCCTGGGGCCTTTAACCCGAAACTCGAAACTTGAAACTCAAAACTTTTTTAATCCGCTCTCCTCTTCGCTCCCCATGAGTCCGCTGGGCTTCACCCAAAGGATGACCAGCAGGACCAGGAGGGCGATGGCGTCCTTGTAGCCCGAGGAAATGAGCCCGGCCCCGAAGGACTCCAGGATGCCGATGATCAAACCGGCCAGGACGGAACCGATCCCGCTGCCGAGCCCGCCGAGCACTGCGGCGGCAAATCCTTTCAGCGCCAGAAGCGGTCCCCGGTCGTACTCCATGAGGGTGATGGGGGTGACGATCGTGCCGGCAACGGCTCCCACGGCGGCGCTCAGGGCAAAAGAGAGGAGAACCATCTTTCTAACACTGATCCCCATGAGTCGGGCCGCCAGGGGGTTGAAGGCGCAGGCAGTGATGGCTTTTCCGAGCAGGGTCCGGTTGAAGAAGAAGTGGATCCCGGCGACGGCCAAAGCGGTGATGCCCAGGATCCAGAAAAACTGGGCCTGCAGGGTGGCCCCCAGGAATTGGATGGGCTGGCTCTGGGTGAAAGGAGGCAGCGCGTAGGGGTCTTTACCCCACAGAAACATGGCCCCTCCCCGGAAAAGGATCGACCCGGCCAGGGTGATCATGAGCAGGGTGATAAGCGAGGCTTCCTTCAGGGGATGGATGGCCAGGCGTTCAAAGATCACCCCCAGCAGGGTGACGACGAGGATGGTCAGAAGGAACCCCAGGTACAGGGGCATCTTCAGGACCGCGGTGAAAAACACCATGACCAGCCCGCCGAGCATGACAAACTCCCCCTGGGCCAGGTTGATGATCCCCGTGGCGTTGTAGATCATGGTAAACCCCAGCGCCACCAGGGCATAGATGCTCCCCAGGGTGAGCCCGGTGAAGAGGTATTGAATCATCTGGCTGGCAAAGCTCATTTGCGACTCATCGGGTCAACGGATGGGAATTCCGGGCATCGGTACCGCTGACCTCAAAAGGGGCTTCCTATTCATATTCCGCATTCCACATTCCGAATTCCGCATTCGAGCCCCGGATAGACAAAGAGCGCTGGGGCCTTCAATAGGGAATAAGAATCGAAGGCCCGCAGCGCTCTTTAGAAGTAATAGTAGCCGAAAAAAGAAAGACGCAGATCTCCAACCTTTTCCGCGGGTCCGAAAAGACCGCCGGTTTTCAAAGCCCGAATGATGTGGGGATCAAGATTCGCCATGGCTTCCTAATCTGCGTTCAAAGGTATTTCCCCTATTATATACATCAATCGGCAAATGTCCAGTCATTATTTTTCACGGCGATCATTTCGAAGGCATCCTTTTTCAATCCCGTGTGATCCTGGGGGGATAGATTAAAGACCCCGCTGACCCCAGGCCAGTTTTTCACCTTGGTTTCCAGGTACTGGCGGAGGACCCGAATCCGTGGCTCTGGTAGAGGGGAATTTTCATCCCCAACTGGTTCCAATTTTTGGTCACCAAGACTTGGGCGGGGCCCACCGACCAGTTGATCAGGGCCTGGGCGTCGGTTCCTTTGATCTTGGTCAACTGGGCGGTCATATCGGAGTCTTTGGGCCCGTACCGCTCATCGGCTACGATGGAGATCCCGTAAACCTGGGCAGCCCGTTTGAGTTCCTGCCGCCCGAAGCTGCCGAACCCGTCGGTCACGGTGATGATAGCCACTTTGGTGATCTTCTTTTTCCTCATGTAGTCATAAATCGCTTCCACCGCTGAAGTGTCGGTCTGGGCCGTTTTGAAAATCCAGGGATTCTGTTTTTTGGGCATTTCAAAGGTTTTGGCGGCCAATATCCGCTCAAGCTCTTCCTTGGGGGTGACGATGGAGAGCGCGGCGGCACAGGAGATCAACGGGGTTTTAGTCTTCTCCAGGATGGGGACCACGGCCATGCTCTCCCCCGTGGTGGAAGGCCCGATAAGGCCCAGAACTCTGTCTTTCTCAAGAAGTTTGCGCACCCCCAGCACGGCCTGGCCTTCATCACTCTTGCTGTCTTCGATGATGACCTTCAGCGGGTGCCCCTGAACTCCGCCAGC
>JAPLIW010000287.1 GCA_026388915.1 Deltaproteobacteria bacterium | reverse complement strand
GGATGATCATCAATCGCCCCATCGCTGCGGTTCTTCTTTCCGCCGGCTTGGCGGCCATCGTTTTACCCCCCTTGATCAGCCTGATGAAAAGGTACTTTAAATCTCAACCCTGAGATAGTATTTTTTAATGGTCTAGTCTTCTCGCTACAAGCCTTTGGCCCGGTTGAGTTAGGATCACGCATGGGGTCAGCATGGGATCAGGCCATTGGGGTAGGTGAAAGGGGCCCAAGATTTACCGATGAAGGCACTGTGCTAAAATTGTGATAGGAATAACTCAAAAAGACTGGAATAGATAGAGTAGACTGGAATAGATAGAAATAAGATTCTTCAGCTATTTTGTTCAGTTACGGGAAAACCGGACCAATATCAAGGCGTTAAAAAAAATACCGTTTTCGCACTCAAAATCCCGTGGGGCCTGGCTCCGTGTCGGTTCGATTCCGACCGCCGGCACCATTTTTTCCTCCAACCTGAAGCCAAGACCAAGCAACAAGCATCCATTCTCACGCAAAGGCGCAAAGATCGCCAAGTCGGGTTTCAGGACCCAGGATCGATTGCTTCCTTTGGGCTGTATGCAGCTTCGCGCCGGCCCGGCTTCTCTCCGCACGCAGAGCCCACCCCTCAGCACTCTTTTTGAGTTGGCGCGCGGTTTGCAAGAATTGAAGGGCAGCGAAGTCTGGCCTGAATCCGTGCCTGTCAGGCCCCCTGGGGGTAGCGCAGCGAGTCGTTATTTTAAGCACTCGAATTAATTAATGAAGTTGGTATAATAGAAGAAACAATCGAGTCAAATTTTCAGGAGTTGACGAGCCAAAAAATCAACAGGGGTAATTTTTTTGAAAGGAGTTAAATCGTTCTTGGCGTCCTTTGCGCTTTGGCGTAAGATTTCATAACCCTTGTCCCGGAGGAATGGATTTAAAAAATGACCCGGAATCAAATCGCCGAAGAATTAAATGTTGAGCCTTGGGATGTGGATGATTGGCTCCTGAAGGGATGCCCGGCGGAGAAATTGCTCTCCCAGTGGATCTTTGACCTTTATGCCGTGGAGAGATGGCTGAAAAAAAATAAGGTCAAAATCAAGCACACGGTCAAATCTCCCCCCAAGAAACTTAAATCGAATGATAGCTGGCTGGACCGGCGCTGCCCCAAATGCAAGGAAAAAGGTTTCCTGGGAGAAAGGGCGGGACTCCTCTGCACTCTGGGAGAACTCGTCATGGGGCGATGGTATTGGCGACGGGTGGGTTATCCCTGCGGCCATTCGATGGAAATCATGAGCTGAGCCTGCCAATCTGCCGCCTCCATTCCCTGCTTCCGGAATCCTTCCTCCTTACCCATGAACAATCCATAATGATTTCAGACTCGGGACGAACAACCCGCAACGCCGTGAAATAATTCCGGGGAGGGAAAATTTGCCGACGTAGACCATGTCCAGGGGGGCGAAAAAATTCGCTTGCCAAAATGAGGCACTGATTGCTTCGTGGGCTGGCGTCCATTGAACTCGGGTCGCGCCCATGGAAAATCTTCTTGAATTTACCCAGCTTTTTCTCGGCCTGCGGGCGTTCCTTTGCGGAAGTCAGGGGGGCGCTTTGGAGGCCGGAAATGACCCGCCGATTTTGGCGGCGCGAATCTTTCCGCCCCCCTGGACAACAAGAAAGGCCTTCCCTATCCATATTTGAATTTTTTCACAGCTCCTTTTTATAAGGGAGGGTCGGGGAGCTTCAGACCCGGTTATCCTTCGCCGGTTACCTTCAAGACTTCCACCGGCTCGGAGATGTTTTTGAAGGTTCTGCGCCCCACGAAATCGAAATGCAAATGGGGGATTTTCTCCAGAGGGGGTTGGGGGTGTTTTAACGCCGCCCGGGCGGCATGGTAAGTATTGGGTACGGTGAGAATCTCTCCCCCCTGGGCATCGCCGCAGAGGCGGGCGGCCAGGTTCACCGTATGGCCCAGGGCCGTGTATTCCAGCCGGTCGGAAGTCCCCACATTGGCCACCACCACTTCTCCGGTGGCAATCCCGATCCCCAGGCCCGGCGCGGGTTTCCCCGCCAGGGTCCGCTTCTCCATCCACTGGAGGTGGCGCTTCTGCATGTCCACGCCGCAGACCAGGCTCATGAAAGCATGGTGGGGTTGGGCGAGGGGGGCGCCGAAAAGGGCCATGACCTGGTCACCGATGAACTTATCCACCATCCCATTGAACTCTTTCACCGACGTGACCATCTCGGCGAAGAAGGAATTCACCGCCTGGTGGACATCTTCCGGGCCCATCTCGCTGCTCATCCGGGTGAATCCCCGGAGATCGGCAAAGAGAACACTGATCTCCCTGCGTTCCGGCCGGAAGAAGTCCGTTTCGGCCATCTCGTACATCTTCAGCAGGACTTCCGGGGAGACGTACCGGGCGAAATTCCTCTCCAGCCACTTGATCTCGGTCACATTCTGGATCAGGATGGTGACGCTTCCCCTGGCGCTGTTGGCCACCATCCGCAGAATGGGGACGGTCTTCAGCCGGCCGCCCCTCTGCCCCTGGGGCAGCAGAGAGGCATCCAGTTCCGGACATTCCCGCTCCACGATCCACGGCTGGGTGGAGCCCCGGACGCCCTCCACGATGCCGGAAAAAAATCCCTGCCCCAGACCGGTCTGATCGATTTTGGCCAGCGCCTCCCCGATGACCGCGCGCCGGTCTCCGGCCTGCAGGAAAAGGCCCATGGGGCCGTTCAAAAAAGATATTCTCCCCTGTCCATCGACGGTGAGAATAAGTTCTTCCACCCCCAGCACCGTGCCCGTGGCGGTTAAGGGGGTCAAAGAGCCCCCCGCCGGGCTTGCAATCAGGGTGCCGGTCATCCCGAACCGGGCGATCTCTTTGGAGCGTTGAAGCTCCTCTTCCAGCTCCCGGATCTTCCGTAAGGCTTCGTCGAGGGTCATGGTCATCGGTTTCCCCTGTTTCACCGGCCGGTGAACCGGCCGGCCCCTTTCGCTCCGCTCAAGGGCCGTCCACCGCTTCCATCAGCTCCGTACCCACCAGCCTCAGCCTGGCTTTCGAAAAGATGCGGGTGAATTGCTCTTCCTGCGGGACGGCCTGCCGGAAGCGCACGATCCGTATGACGTTGTGCGCCAGGGCCAGGGCCTGCCCGTCGGGGGAGAAGGCCACCGAGGAGACCCGGGGGCTGTTGTGAAACCGGGACATCTCCTTTCCCTCGGCCGTATCCCACAGCCGGGCGGTGGCATCATTCCCTCCGGAGACCAGTCTTTTCCCGTCGGGGGAGAAAGCGATGGAGTTGACGAAGCTCAGGTGCCCGGTGAGCCCTTTCCCTTCCTTCCCGGTGATGGGGTCCCACAGCCCGATGACCCGGTCCCTGCTCGCCACCGCGAGGATCTTTCCGTCGGGGGAAAAGGTGAGGGAGGTAACCGGGCTGTTCACCTGGAGGCGGGTCTTTCTTTCTCCCGAGGAGACCTCCCACAGCTGCACGCTTCGATCCTGGCTTCCCGAGGCCAGGAATTTTCCGTCCGGGGAAAAGGCGACCGCGCTGACGGGTTTCTCGTGTCCCACCAGTTTCGCTTTCTCCTCCCGGGAAAGAACCTCCCACAGGCGAACGGTCCGGTCTTCGCCGGCGGAAGCCAGAAGCTTTCCATCGGGCGAAAAAGCGACCGATCTCACCCGGCCTCCGTGTCCGCTCAGGGAGGCGGATTCTTTTCCGGAGGAGACCTCCAGGAGCCGGACGACGGGATCCCGACCCGCGCAGGCCAGGATTTTTCCGTCGGGGGAGAAAGCCAGGGAGGAAACGGGATTCTCCGTCCCGGCCTTCGAGGGGGGCCAAACCTCCTTTCCGGTCTTCAAGTCCAGGAGGCGGATGGATCCATCCAGGGCGCAGGAGGCCAGGGTTTTCCCGTCGGGCGAAAAGGCGATGGAGAGGATCGTTTTTTCATGGGGAGTAAGCAGGTAGGGCTCTTTTCGGGGGGGCACTTTCCACAGCCGAACGGAGGCATCCAGGCTGCCCGAGGCCAGACGCGTTCCATCGGGGGAAAAAGCCACGGACGTGACCCGGTCATCGTGCCCGTCGATCCGGGCCATCTCCTTCTCCATCTCAACATCAAACAGACGAGCCTTATTATCGGAACTCCCCGCGGCCAGAAGGGTTCCATCGGGGGAGAAGGCCAGGGACTGGATGCTGGCTTCCAGCCCCCTGATCTGCCCGAGGGGATTTCCCGTGGAGGAATCCCACAACTGGATGAAATCATCCCTTCCCCCGGAGGCCAGAAGCTTCCCGTCCGGGGAGAAGGCCAGGGCTCGGACCGGTTCACTGTGCCCGCTTAATTTGCGGATCTCTTTTTTTAATTTCGCATCCCACAGGCGCACGGATTTATCCGCACTCCCCGAAGCCAGGAATCTCCCCCCGGGTGAAAAAGCAACGGCCAGAACGCGGTCCTCATGCCCTTCGAGCCGGCGATTCATATTTCCTGTCTTCACCTCCCACAAGCGCACGGTTTTATCCTGGCCTCCCGAGGCCAGGGTCGCCCCGTCGGGGGAGAAAGAGACCGAATAGACCGCCCCGGCATGCCCGCGGCTCTGCCAGAGGTCTTGCCGGGCATCCACATTCCAGGTTCTTACGGTTCCATCCTCACCGCCGGAAGCCAGAAAGGTTCCCTGGGGAGAAAACGCCACGGAAAGAACGGCCTTTTCATACCCCTGGAGGAGGAATGTTTCCTTTCCCGAGGCGAGATCCCAGAGACGGACGGTTTTATCATAACCCCCGGAGGCCAGGGTCTTCCCGTCGGGGGAAAAGGAAACCGAAGAGACCCTCTCCTCATGCCCCGAGAGCCGGAGGTCGGGAAACACGGCCCGCTCTTCGTTTTCGACGGCGCCGATCTGGGCGTCCAGACTGTCATGGGTCTTGCGCGCGGCGCCGTAGTAGGCGGCGGCCCGCGACCATTGCAGGTCGGCCTCCGCCATCTGAGCCTCTTTTATAAAGGACTCGGCCAGGTTTTTCCGGGCCAGGTCCCGCTGCCGGGCCGCTTCCTGGTAGGCCAGGCTGATAAGCACGGCGGCAACCAGAATGGATGCCAGAACCGCGGCGATGGCCCCGCTGAGGGCTCTATGCCGCCTTACGAATAATTTTCCGATTTCCCACACGCTATACTGATAGGCGCCCACCCTCTTTCCCTGCAGGTAGGCGTCCACTTCCGCGAGCAGCGCTTTCACCGACGGGTATCGCTGCTCGGGCCGCGGGGCCAGCGCCTTCTCGGTGATGGCCGAAAGCTCGGGCGGGACCTTTTCCTCCAGCGAGCGGACCGGGGTCAGCCCCTGCTTTCCCTCTCCATACTGCTGCACCTTCCCGATGACTTCGAAGGGGGAACCTCCCTCAAAGGGGGGCCGGCCGGTTAGAATTTCATACAGAAGAGCTCCCAGGGAATAGATGTCGCTCCCTTCGTCAATCCGCTCCAGGTCGCCCCAGGCCTGTTCGGGGGGCATGTACTCGGGAGTGCCGATGGCCTCTCCGTCCACCGTTTTCCCCGCCGCCGCCTCCTTGAGGATCCGCATCTCTTTCTGAAACCGGGCATCCCCCGCCCCCGTGGCCCCCTTCGGTTTCGCCAGCCCCCAATCCAGCACCACGGTTTCGCCGAACTCCCCGATCATCACGTTCTGGGGCTTGATGTCCCGGTGGATCACCCCCCGGTGGTGAGCGTAGGCGATGGCGTTGCAGAGATCCTGAAAATGGGGAAGCAGTTTCAGGCGGTCCTCGAAAGAGCCGGCCTCCCGGATGACCTCGTACAAGGTCTTCCCTTTGACCATTTTCATCGTGTAATAAAGGGTTCCGTCGGCACGCCGGCCGATTTCATAGACCGGCACAATGGAGGGGTGTTCCAGCTGCCCGGTAATCCGGGCCTCCCGCAGCAGGCGGGCGGCGACTTCCGCCGTTTTCCGGCCGGGGGTTCCGGGGGTGCCGCCGGAGGGCTCCAGCAGAAGCTCTTTGATGGCGATGTCCCGGCCGACATGCTCATCGAAAGCGGCGAAGACTTTCCCGAGCCCGCCGCGGCCCTGTTCCTTGCGGAGGGTGTAGCGGCCGGGAGCTTCCTGGGTGACCAGGGTAGAGGCCAGGTCATCGGGCGGTCTGGGGACCTCGGGGGGCGGGGGGAACCTTTCCCGGTCTTCCCGGGCGACCGCTCCCCCCAGGCTTTCGAAAACCTGTTTTCCTTCGCCCGCGGCCTGGAGGGGTTTTTGTTCATCCACCCCATGCTTCTTCAGGATGAATTCAACCGACCGGTCCAGGAGGGCAACGCCTTCATCGTTTATCTGGGCCCGCCGGATGACCTCTTCCCGAAGATTCCGGGCCTCCCCCCGGCTCCAGCTGAGGCCCGCTTCGATAAAGGTCCGGGATTCAACCAGTCCGATCTGGACCCCCTGCAAACCAAAGATCAGATCACGCTCCATGGAACCCTCCCGCCGGTTTTCGGGATTCAGGCTGAAACGATATCTCCCCGCGGAGAAACCTCTCTGCTCTACGGCCGCCCCTGTTTCTATAGGGAACAGCCAAAGTAAGTTGACATGATCAAAGGCAGCATTTTGAATCAAGCCCATACGAGCCAGAAATCCCCCCCCATCCCCCCTTTATTAAAGGGGGGCAAGGGGGGATTTCTGGAGATGTCCGACACATCGCGA
>JAPLIW010000722.1 GCA_026388915.1 Deltaproteobacteria bacterium | reverse complement strand
GCAAGTCGAACGGAGCACCTGGGAAAGGGGCTCACCCGGCCGATGCTTTCTGCGCGCAAGGCCTTTGCCCTCGGGCCACGACCCAGGCATCCCGGAGATGTCAAACTCTATTCCCCGGCAGAGCCGGGGGTTTACCTAAAGGAAATTACGACTTGCGACTTGCGAATTCAATCGAAATTGAAATCTACGGCGATCTTGATGGTTTTGGTGGTGGGGAGGTTCAGGATCTTCTTCACCCCTGTCCGGCGGGAGATTTCGGTCAGGATTTTTTCAATATGTTTCCAGGAAGGGGCAATCAGGGTGAACCAGATGTTGTAATCCCCTTCCCTTTCGTAGTTGTGCGTCACTCCGGGATAGGAGTTGACCACGGCCGCGAAGTCTTGGATCTTTTGGGGAGGGACCTTGGCTGCGCACAGGGTGGATCTGAATCCCACCGCGCCGGCGCTGAAACTGGCCCCGATGCGGCGGATAATCCCCGCCGCTTTCAGTTTCTGCACCCGTTCGAGGACCTCTTTCTCTTTCATCCCCAGCTTCCGTCCCAAGGCCAGAAAGGGACGGTGGGTGACCGGAAAATTTCTCTGGATCTCGTTAAGGATCAACCGATCTTTGTGATCCATGGGAAAGGAATTCTTCGCTTTTTTGTCTCTGGGTTTCGCTGTTTCCCTATAGAGCCGACTTCTCAACTTACCCCCTTTCCATTCTTCAGATTTATTTCATCATAGCAGATAAGCGGCCATCGGTCATTGGCCATTGATCATTGTGCATTCCTCATTGACCATTGACCATTGTCCATTGATCGTAACACTTTAGCCGTTTGAAAAAGGTAACTTTTACCCCCTGAAAAGATCTCCCAGAAATCCCCCCTACCCCCCTTTGCACAGGGGGGTGGGGGGGATTTCAGCGATTGGTATCTCAATCGATATGGCTTCGATATGATTTTCAAGCCGCTAAATTGATACCATTGATCATGGACAATTGATCACTCCCTGGTCTCTCCACTTCACGATCTTTCGGGCAATGACCTCCTGCTCTTTCCACCACCCATCCAATTTCTTTTTCTTCTCCCAGCCCAGGAGGGCCTCTTTGGTGGCCGGATCGAGCACCGAGGGGTTCTCCCGGAAAAGGGGCGTCATAGGGAGGGGCATGTAGGTGTGGGCGTGAATCTTGGCTCCCAGCTCTTTGATCATTTTTTCGATCAGCCCGAGGCTGAGCTTCCGGTCCTCCAGGGTCTCCCCGGGGAACCCGAAAACGAAATCCACGTGAGGCATAAATCCCGCTTGGCGGATCCAGCGGGCGGCATCCAGGGCCTGCTCTGCCGTGTGGCCCCGCCTGAGCTTTTGCAGGAGAGAATCGCTTCCCGTCTGGGCCCCCAGGACCACGGTTCTGTTCCGGCAATACCTCTTCACCAAATCCAGGACTTCAGGCGTTACCCAGTCCGGGCGCACTTCGGAAGGATAGCAACCGAAATGAATTCCTTCGAGTCCAGCCTCCTGACAGGCAGTTAGGAATTCTTCCAGCTTTCCCAGGTCAGGCCCCCGGGTGTTCATCGATCCATAGGAAAAAGCATTGGGAGAGATAAACTTGCTTTGGCGGTAACCAGCGGGAATGGATCTTTTCAGGTATTTGACCACGTTCTCCGAGCTTCGATGGCGGAGCGTGTGGCCAAAGATCCGGGGGGTCTGGCAAAAGGCGCAAGGATAAAGGCAGCCGCGGGTAATTTCGATGGGGGCAAATAAGCGATGCTCCAGGGAATGGGGAGGATGATCAAGAAGGCGGCCGGGTCTTTTCTCGGCCTGAATCAGATTGGGAGAAGGGGGGGTTCCCCCCAGGAAGAGACGGAGGAATTGGGGAAAAGTTTCTTCGGATTCTCCGATAAAAACAAAGTCGAAGCCCATCCGGAGGGTTCCTTCCGGGTCTCCGGTCGGATGAGAACCCCCGGCGAGGAAAACGGGTTTGCCCGAAAGATGCGCTTTAAGCCATTCTATCTCCTCCCGAACCTGTCCGAAATCCGGGGTCATGAAGGAATACCCGATTAGGCTATCTTTTCCCCTGACTTTCCGAGCTATTTCTTCCCTTGACTGCGCAATCACCACGCGGAAATTCTGCGATAATCCTTTTTCCTCCAGGCAACCGAGGAGAACGGGAAGGGTGAACCGATTTCCCGGGTACTTGCGGAAAGCCAGGAAGAGACGTTCGTCGCGCATATTGTTTTATAGTCCCTCCGAATTCTCCCTGTCAAAAGGAAAAATCGTCCTGAGCCGGCTGCTGGATCCTTTTTACTGGTTGCTGGTTGCTCGTTGCTGGTTGCTCGTCTTGGGTTTCGAGTTTCGGGTTTCGGGTTCTCGCTCTCAAATTTAGCGCCCTCTTTTGTTTTCATATCCTTTCCTTCCATTTGTTCATTCCGCAATCCGAATTCCGAATTCCGCCCTGCACTACTTGGAGTGCAGGGCTGCCCTGAACCTTATATGGTTCAGGGCGCATTGCGCATTTTAGCAGTATTGTATCCCCTCCATTTTTCTGCTATATAGTCCATGTCCCGGGAAGTCATATGCCGGGAGGCTTTATCCGTTATTTTGAATCAAAGGGAGGATCTATCGATGATGCTCAATGGCAAAGTAGCAGTGGTTACGGGGGCTGGAAGAGGAATCGGGCGGGAAATTGCCGTCCTTCTCGCGAAAGAGGGAGCCAAGGTCGTGGTGAATGACTTCGGGGGCCGGGAAGATGGTACCGGCGGGGAAGCCAAGGTAGCCGATGATGTAGTCAAGGATATTAAAGCCGCCGGGGGAACGGCCGTGGGTAACTACGATGCCGTGGGCACCATGGAATCCGGAAAGAAGATCATCCAAACCGCCCTGGACAGATTCGGCAAGCTCGACATTCTGGTCAACAATGCCGGGATTCTTCGCGACCGCATGATCTTCAACATGGCTGAAGAGGAATGGGACGGGGTGATCAAGGTTCATCTAAAAGGGACATACGCCTGCACCCGGGCCGCCGTGCCCCTGATGCGGGAGCAGAAAAGCGGGCGGATCATCAATTTCACCTCCACTTCCGGGCTGATCGGAAATGTGGGACAGGCCAATTACGCCGCAGCGAAAATGGGCATCGTGGGTTTCACCCGGGTCGTAGCCCTGGATATGGCCAAATACAACGTGACCGCCAACTGCATATCCCCCTTTGCCTGGACCCGGCTCATCGGCACCATTCCCACCGAGACCGAGGCTCAGAAAAAAAGGGTGGAAAAATTGAAGAAGATGAGCCCGGCGGATATCGCCCCCCTGGTGGCCTATCTGGCCAGCGATGAAGCCCAGTATGTTTCCGGCCAGGTCTTTGGCGTGCGCGGCAAAGAAATTTTCATCTTCTCTCAGCCAAGGCCGGTCCGCTCCATCCATCATTCCGAAGGCTGGACCCCGGACCGCCTGTCCGAAATGTTCAAGGGAAGTTTGGGCATGCATCTCGTCCCCCTGGAGACTTCCGGCCAGGTGTTCAGTTACGACCCGCTGGTTTGAGGCATTCCTCTGCTGCTTTGACAGGCTCCCTCACTCATTCCTTCCCCTCATGCACGGCGGAAAGGAATGGGTGAAGGAGAATTCCAGGAGGCCGACATACTTCCCTATCTCGCTCTCACCGCCACCTCTCTCCTCTTCGGCCTTTCTTTTGTGGCCACGAAATTCGCTCTTAAATCGATTCCTCCCTTCACCCTTATTTTTTTGCGCTTCTTCCTCGCCCTCCTCTTCCTGGGGGTCATCTACTTCCGAAAAAGCCGCACGCCGTTGCTTCCTGGCGATCGATGGCGCCTTTTTCTTGTCTCCCTGATCGTCCCGGGCCTTTACTTTCTGGCTGAGACCTACGGGCTGAAACTCTCCTCGGCGACCAGTGTCTCCTTGTTGATCTCCACGATTCCCATCTTCGCCGCCATTTTCGCCTTTTTTCTGATGGGGGAAAAGGTCGGCATCTGGAGAGCTGGGGGGATATTTTTATCCATCGCCGGGGTCGGGATCATTGTTGCCGCCGGGGGCCACGGGCTGGAGATGGAGAGGATGATTCAGGCGGGAAACCTCCTGGGATTGGGAGCCGCTCTTTGCGCCGGCCTCTATCTGGCCATGGGCCGGGACCTCATGGCCAGATACTCCCCTTTGACCATAACCACTTTCCAGGCTCTTTTCACGGTAGCTCTTTTCCTTCCCCTCGCGGGCTGGGAACAATGGGGCCACCGCTGGGATAAAGTTCAGCCCCTCACCCTTCTGGCTGTGGTCTACCTGGCCCTTTTCTGCTCAGTCCTGGCCTTCTTCCTCTGGAATTACGGCATTTCCCGGCTGGAAGCGAGCAAGGCAGCGGTTTTCACCAACCTGGTGCCGGTCTTTACCGTGGTTGGGGCTTACGGATTTCTCGGGGAACGGATCCAGCCCGATCAGATCATCGGTGGGGCCTTGGTCATCGCCGGGGTCAGCCTGGCCAGTGCCACCCGGGGCAATAATTCTGCTTAAAAAAATGGCTTCTTTTGCTGTATAATATCTATCGATTTTCCCCTGTTGAACGATCATTTCTGCGGAGGAGAAACCGAATGTCATCCATCATGCCCGAGGGCGCAGCCCTTCGTAAAGCAGTCCAGTGGATCTCTAAAATGCGGGAAGAGGGTAATACCCCCATCCCCAACCTGATTGACCAGGCCTGCGTCCGCTTCAACCTTTCCCCGAAAGACTCCGAGTTTTTGTGTCGTTTCTTTACCGAAGGGACATCCGCCAAGAAGTAGGGTGCGGCCCCCGAACGCACCGGATCATCCGTTTGTTTTAGGAAAAGGCTCTGGCCCTCCCCTCCTTCTCGTTTACCGTAGAGAGGATAATCGCTCCACCGATGAAGAAGATCACCAGGGCCACCACGCTCAGTCGGCTGGAGCCGGTCATCTGCCCCACGATCCCGAAGACAAAGGGGCCGATGATCCCGGCAAACTTGGAGCTCACGTCGTAAAAGGAGAAGAACTCCGCGCTCCGGCTTTTGGGGATCATGGTGCTGAAGAGCGACCGGCTCAGGGCCTGGGTTCCGCCCTGGACAAAACCCACCAGCACCGCCAGGATCCAGAAATGGAGGGCCGTCTGGATGAAATACCCTCCGATCGAAATCCCGGTGTAGACGGCCAATCCCAGAAAAATGGCCCGCTTCGTGCCCATCCAGCCGGCCAGACGTCCGAAGAATATGGAAAAAGGAATGCCGATAAACTGAACCGCCAGGATCGACCCGATCAGGTGGGCCTGGGGAATGTTGATCTCCGCCCCGAAGATGACCGCCATGCTGATGATCGTTCCGATCCCGTCGTTGAAGAGCCAGAAGGCAATCAGGAATTTGAAAGCTTCCCGGTACCGACGGATGTTGTGAAAGGTCAGGGAGAGGCGCTGGAGACTGGCCCGGAGGGGGTTGGAACTCTCCCCCGGGATGGGAACAATCGGGGGCTCGGGAACATTTTTCAGGATGGGGATGGAAAATGCCGCCCACCAGACCCCCACGGTGAGGAAGGAATAACGGGTTCCCCATTCCGCATCCACGATCCCGAACCAATGCGGCTTCAGGATCATGGCCACGTTGAAGGCCAGCAGGATGCCCCCTCCCAGGTACCCCGAGGCGTACCCCAAGGAAGAAATGCGGTCGATGTCCTTCTCCCCCGCCACGTGGGGAAGAAGAGAGTCGTAAAAGTTATTCCCTCCGGAGAACCCGACCATGCCGATGATGTAAAGAAGGGAGGCCAGAAACCAGTCCCCTTTCCCCACGAAAACGAGCAGGGACGTGGATACGATCCCCATTCCGGCAAAGAGGGCTAGGAATCGCTTTTTGATCCCGCGGTGATCGGCCAGGGCGCCCAGAATCGGGGCGGAGAAGGCTACAACGA
This sequence comes from Deltaproteobacteria bacterium, assembly GCA_026388915.1. Classification (GTDB taxonomy): domain Bacteria; phylum Desulfobacterota; class SM23-61; order SM23-61; family SM23-61; genus SM23-61. The sequence continues at coordinate 11,637 of JAPLIW010000722.1, read as the reverse complement.
GCATGGCGAGGGTGTTGGTGTACCCCCAGTAGCTGCTGGCCGTCGTCTTGCTCAGATTGGCCCCGGCAACTGAGCTGTAAAACACCGGGAGCACGGCCGCCATGATAGTTGCGGCAAAAGCCGAATTAGCCCAGTCATAGAGGCACCAGCTGAGGATCTGTTTCCGCCGTTCTTTTTCCATAATCCGCTTTCCCTTTTTTATCTGAAATCTGTAATCTGAAATTCATTTATCCCCCAACTTCTTTTTACTCCCCATTCCACCTTCCGCCCTGCACTACGTTGAGTGCAGGGCGGCCCTGAACCTCACATGGTTCAGGGCGCATTCCATTCTCCTTGCCAGTCATTACCCTTTCCTCTATACTGAAGCCATGCATCAATTGAAGAAAACCTTTTCCCAGAGGCTCAAAGAATACTTCATCGCTACCCGCCCCTGGTCGTTCACCATGTCCCTGATTTCCGTATCCATAGGAACCCTGATCGCCGCGGAAGATGGGCCCATCCTGTGGGGATGGTACGCCCTCGTTTGCCTCGGGATTGTCTGCTTCCACGCCACGGCCAATGTTTACAACGACTTTTTCGACACCCGCTACCGGGTGGATCAACTCGATTCTCCCACTGCCCGCTACCGTCCCCAGCCCATCCTGACCGGGATGTTCACCCCGAGGCAGCTTTTGATCGAAGGGATGATTCTAAATGCCATTACCATAGCCATCGGCCTGACCCTCTCTTTCCAGCGTTCTTTCCTGGTTTTCTGGATCGGATTCATCGGCTTTCTGGCCAGCGTATTCTACACGGCCGGGCCGGTTAAATACAAGTACCGCGCCATGGGGGAATTGTTCGTCTTTCTCATGTGGGGGCCTTTGATGTTCGAGGGAGCGTATGCCGTCCAACGCCTGGCTCTCTCCATGAAGGTCTTATACCTGTCGATTCCCTTCGGGATTCTGGTAGCCCTGGTCCTCCTGGCCAACAACATCCGGGACATCGATTATGACTCCCGGCAGAAGATCAAGACCATCGGCATCCTTCTCGGCGGGCGGCAGAGTTTCCGGATCTATGCCGGCCTTATCCTGGCTGCCTACCTGTATATCATCGCCATGGTGGTTTTGGGGATCCTGAGCCCCTGGGGACTGCTGGTCCTCTTATCCCTTCCCAAAGCGATCCAACTCCTGAAATCCTTCACCCAAAGGATCCCGGAGGCCGCCGACGCCATCACGGCTCAGCTGGACACGGTCTTCGGGCTCCTGTTGATCGCCGCCCTGATCCTGAACCGAACGGTGCCCCTGTGATCTGGGGCGCCATCCTTCTGGCATTTGGCTGCTGGGCGGTTACTTTCGGATGGGCGGGGGGAAATTTCTGGGTCAAGATCGGCCTCTCCGTCCTGGCCGTCTTTTCCTATTCGCTCTTCTGGCAAAAACCAAGGATCAACCCCTGGGGCAGTTCCTTCCTCCTGGGTATTATTTCGGCAGGGGTCCTCTATTTTGTCTTTTTTCTGGGACATCACCTCGCCCCTTACATCGTTCCCGCTGCCAAGACTCAGGTGGGGGGCATCTACTTCCTGGGAGAGGGAACGAGCAAGGTTCTCATTTTCCTTCTTCTCTTCTTCATAACCGGTCCCGGGGAGGAGATCTTCTGGCGGGGGTTTTTACAGGATCACCTGATGAAAAAATGGGGGGACTTTCAGGGATTTGTCGTGGGGACCCTCATTTACGCCGGGGTCCACATCTTTTCTTTCAATCTCATGCTCATCCTGGCCGCTCTGGTGGCCGGCGCCTTCTGGGGCCTCCTCTACCTCTGGAAAAGAGACCTCTGGGTCCAAATCACCTCCCACTCCTTCTGGAGCGCAGTGATCTTCGCCGTGGCCCCGATTCAGGGATAATTCCAGATGAGGGTGCCAGGCCCGGGGGCAAGGGCCTTGCACGCAGAAATCATGAGGCGCTTTTGATTCCATGGAACGGGCGGGCCTCCGGAATTGCGGAATGCGGATTGAAAAAAAACTCCAAAATCCGAAATCCGCAATTCGAAATCCGAAATTCTATCGGCCGATGCTTTCTGCGCGCAATGCCCTTACCCCCGGGCCACGATCCAGGTATCCTGGAAATGTCAGACTTTAAGAGTCCCCCGCCAGAGCCAGAGGTTGGCTTCGAGGAAAGCGAAGGTTAGCGATCCAGTTGGCGTGCGATTCTACTTCTGGATTCGGGAGGGTATAATCCGAACAGCCTCTCTTTTCATCCCAAATAAAGTCCTCGCAACCCAGTTCAAGAAGCCTCTCATGAATCATCCTGTCGTAATGAGCCCGGATGGATCTTACATGCCGATGGATATCCCTATTCCTTACCTGCTGCGCGCTGTTGCCGATGTACTGGATGTAGCATAGCCTGGGGACGCGCACCATACGGGTATGAAGAAAATTCCTGACCATGATTTCATAATCGTCCGCCACATGGAGTTCCTTGTTGTGGCCCCCGATGGATTCATAAAAAGACCTCCTCCAGGCACGTAGGTGATTGGGGGAAGATATGATGTGCCGGATCGTCTTGGCATTGATGTTCCCGCCACTCCCCGATTTATACAACTTGCCCCTATATTCAACATCGGCATAGGAACCATAGCCGAAGGCCCAGCCCTTCCGGTAGGTGAAACTGGTCCCATCCTCAAAAATCTCGGCGCAGTCCGTGTAGAGGAATCCGGCGTCAGGGAACTGTCGGAATCCCTTTACCACGAAATCCAGGGCATAGTCGGTCAAGGCATCATCATGGTCCAATTCGACGAGAATATGCCCCTTTCCGAGGCTGCAGGCCCAGTTCTTGAGCTTTCCAATCATTCCGGAGTGTTCCCATGGTTTGAAGACCTGTATCCGATGATCTTTCCTGGCCAGGTTATTCAGCATCTTGAAGGTCTCTCCACCGTCATCCGAGTCATCCACGATGATCCATTCCCAGTTGGTAAAAGTCTGTTCCCTGAGGGAGCGGAATGGCCGATGGATTTTTTCTCCGGTGTTATAGGCGGGGGTAAAGACGGTCACGAGGGGTTCATCATCCGCTCCATGGCCATTGAATAAATTTCCCAAATAACATTTGTAAGCATCCCGGCCAAGCTGATTCAAATCCGGGAGGGTGTCGTAATGGATCCATCGCTTTCGGACCTCGAAGGGAGCCTTTCCCAGGTTGGGGAAAGAGGACCGATTTCCAACAGTTATAAAGACTTGCGGTTTATCCTGGACGAGAATTCTTTCAAGCTTGGAATCAGCGGGATAACATCGACAGTCGAGTCGATTCTCCTCGCAGTCTTCCCCTGCCGGAGTAACCAATTCAAGGCGCCCGGAGCCGAAGACACAAATGACCGGCAGCTTATCCCGCCTTGGCCTGAATAAGTTATTCGCGATGCCCATCCATTCCATAGGGTCCCCCAGGCTCACGCAATCCTAACTTGTAGGGGCACGATGCATCGTGCCCCTACGGATTATTTCTTAGCCACCCCTTCATGATTCTGAGTCTCGTGGGATTCCGATTTCCCGGGTTCGCCCTCCATCGCTTTTTTGAACCCTCGAATCGCCTGGCCCAGGCTGCCCCCTAACTCCGGAAGGCGCTTGGCGCCGAAGATAAAAAAGGCGATTAAGAGGATGATCATCAGCTCTTGTGAACCAATGCCAAACATAGGAAATTGCCTCCTGAGGTGAGTTATTAGTAAAAGAGGGGAAAAGACCCAACCAGGGGAGAAACGGACTGCTTAACAGCGGAGAATGGCGGTGGGGTGATCGAGAGAAAAAATTTGGAATGAAAGGCGGGGAAGCGGTTCACCGAGGAAAATGCCGAGAAGAAAAATTTCCGGGGATGGATTCAAGACAAATACTTTAATTTTGCTCTGGTCATCGGCCAGGGAATTTTCTTGGTCAAGATTCTCAAACGACGGATGGGGCGACAGGAAATCGATTTCAATTAAATCATTGTATTGCAGGTAGGCCGGGCACACGGCTAGGAGGGAACAAATGGCTATAACCAGCAGGAAGGATTGGGGTTTTCTCGGCCTGCTTTTCATGCGGAATCGAACCTGCATTCAAGCGGTATTTCTGTTTTTATTTTTTGGGAAAAGGTTCCCTGTGTCAAGAACTTCTTTATCATGGTAGCAAAAACCGTGAATGAAAGCAAATGCCTTTGGCGAAAGGGAGTGGAAGGGAGTTGCTCTCACTCAAGGATCGTGCTATGGAAAATTGGTATAGCTCCATGGGTACAATTCGGAGCTTTGCTGCAAGCCGAGACCTATCTGCACGTAAAGGTTTAATATACTTCATCGAATCGGTAGGGGCACGATGTCCGGCCGAGGCGGGATGCCCCTACATATGTACCCTCGCCGGTAGGCCTAGCGCACGGCTAGGTGGGGCCGCCATCTAAAAGAAGAAGGTTTTGGGGGAAATCCTTCAGGGAAAATAGATGTACCGGATCCTGCATACGGAATGGTCTAAGGGATGGGGCGGACAGGAGGTCCGCATCATCCAGGAATCCCTGGAATTCGTGAAAAGGGGATACGGGATGATGATTGCCTGCCAGCCCGGCAGCGGGATCCAAAAGGCCGCCCGGGATAAAGGGATACCGGTCATTTCCCTGCGCATGAGAGCTGCCATTGACCCCCTGGCGATCCTGGGCTGCGCCCGGGCGATTCAAAAGAATTCGATCGACCTGGTTCATACCCACAGCTCGGTTGACAGCTGGTGCTGCTCCCTGGCTTCCAAATTATCGGGCATTCCAGTGGTCCGTAGCCGGCATCTCGGCATTCCCGTCCGGACCAATTGCTTCTCCTATTTCCTGTACATGAAGCTCGCCGACCGGATCATCACCAGCGGAGAAGCCGTCCGCAAAAGGATGATCGAGGTGAACGGCTATGATCCCCGGAAGATCGTTTCCATTCCCGCGGGAATCGATGAGCAGAAGTTCTCTGCGGGGATCAAGGGCGACCTGGTAAGAAAGGAATTCAACCTGCGGCCGGGTGAATTTCTGCTGGGAGTGGTTTCGATGCTGCGAAAATGGAAGGGGCACCTGTACCTGCTGGAAGCGGTAAAAGCCCTGGGGGAAAGAATCCCGAACCTGAAACTGCTGATCGCCGGAAGCGGCCCCCAGGAAGAAACCATAAAGGAATTTATCCGGGAAAACGGCCTGACCGGAAAGGTGATCATGGCGGGCTATCGCGAAGACGTCCCCCAGATATTAAAGAGCCTGGACCTTTTCGTATTCCCCTCCTACACCAATGAGGCCGCCCCGCAGGGCATCCTACAGGCCATGGCTATGGGGATACCAGTGATCTCCACCTTTGTGGGAGGGATTGAAGACGTGGTCACGAATGGGCAAACCGGGATCCTGGTCCCTCCTGCGGATGCCCGTGCCCTGAGCGATGCAATTTTATGGGTCCATCAAAACAGGGAGGAGAGCCGAAAAATGGCCCAAAAGGCGAAAGAGACGGTATGGAAGGATTATTCTTTCAGCCGGACGATCGCGAGAACCGAGGAGGTTTACAAGAGCTTGCTGGAGAGCGGTCCTCAGAAAAGAATGCTTACCTGAAAGGCTTTCCCCATGGCACCCTCAGGGGTGGGGGAAGCAGTCTCGTCCCCCCAAGGTAATAAAGAGGGCCCTCCTTCAGCTACGATTTTTTCTTGGCCGAGATCTTTTCCAGGCATACCCACTTGCAGTCCGTGCCGCTGTAGTGGGTCAACTGGGGAGGGTCACAGCTCACGCTGCGAAGGATTTTTCTCCCCTTCCCCACCTTCCACTCGAGCAGCAGTTCCGCCTTCCCCTTCCCTTCCGGGCACTTCATCGGCCGGACGTTCCATTTTGACGCCTGTTTCATGGCTACCCCTCCTGCGAATATGATACTTTTTACCCCACAGGAAGGCAAGTTTCCTTTCATTCCACCAAACGGTTCTGCGTCTTTTTGCTAATTGACGTTGGACTGTAAATCAGAACCGGCCGCGCCCCCTCAGCTGCGGGTCCCAGAGATCCCGCAGGCCGTCTCCCAAAAACATGAACCCCCCCACGGCCAGGGCAATGGCCAACCCGGGAAAGGTGGGAATCCACCAGTAGTTGACGATGAAATTGCGCCCCTGGGAGATCATCAGCCCCCACTCGGGCATGGGTGGCCGAGCCCCTAGCTGAACGAAACTCAGCGCCGAGGTGCTGAGAATGGCTGCACCCGCATCGGTGGTGAACTGGACCACCAGGGGCGCCAGACAGTTGGGAAGCACATGCCGCAGCATGACCCGCAAGTCTCCGGCCCCTATACTGCGGGCGGCATCGACAAAGGGCATGTTCTTAACGGCCAGCACTTGTCCTCGCAGCAGCCGGGCGTAGCGGGGCCACCACGCGATGGCAATAGCCAGAATCGCATTCTGGATGCTGGCCCCCAGGGCGGCCACAATGGCCATGGCCAGAAGAAAGGAAGGGAAAGCTAGAAAAATATCCGCGGCGCGCATGATGATCTCGTCCACGATCCCGCCACGGTACCCGGCGAGAATGCCCAGAAAAATGCCGATCGTTCCGGCGATCACCAGCACTTCACCGGCCACCTGAAAGGAGATCCTCGTGCCCATGACCACCCGGCTGAACATGTCGCGGCCCAGTTCGTCCGTGCCGAACAGATGCTGACCGGACGGGGGTTGAAATTTCTGCGACATGTCGATGGCCAGCGGATCATAGGGGCTGATCTGCGGTGCAAAAATCCCAACGAGAGTAACCAGCGCCAGCAGGGCGATCCCCAGAACCGCCCCCACGTTACGGAATGCGCGCTTCCAAAAAGGACGGGCTTTGCGAATTCCTCCCGAAACCTCCTGGGAGGGCGCCATCGATGCTTCTTGGCCGATCTCTTTCCTCATTGGATACCTCTTTCCAGGTCAGTAGGAAATACGCGGATCGAGGATCAAATAGATCACATCCACGGCTAGGTTAATAAAGACATAGATAAACGAGGTGAACAGGGTGCACCCCATGACCGCCGGAAAATCAAGGTTGACGATGGAACGCACCATGTAGGACCCAATCCCCGGCCAGGAGAAGATGATCTCCACCAGGAAAACCCAGGCAATGAGATGCCCCAGCTGCAGCCCGATGACCGTGACGACCGGAATCAAGGCGTTCTTCAGAGCATGCCGGATTAAAACCCGCAGGTGGGACAACCCCCGGGCCCTGGCGGCCTTGATGTAGTCCTGGTGCAGTACCTCCAGCAGGCTAGATCGAGTCATGCGGGTTACAATGGCGATGTTTGCCAAAGCCAAGGTGAAACCCGGCAGGATCAAATGCTTCAGGGCATCCAGGAAAACCGATCCCTGGCCGGCCAGAAGACTGTCGGCCAGATACAGATGGGTCATGCTGGGAGGGGCTTCAAACTGCCATCCAAGGCGTCCTCCATCCGGAAACCACCCCAGGATGCCGTAAAACACAAGTTGCATGAGCAAAGCCAGCCAGAATACCGGCATGGCTACCCCCCCCACAGCAAACACCCGGACCAGCGCATCCGCAAAGCCGCCCGCCCGGGTAGCGGTAAAGATTCCCAGTAGGATGCCGCAGACCGTGCAGAGGAGCAGGCTGAAAACCGCCAGCTCGATGCTGGCCGGGAGAAAGGTGATGATGTCCTGCAGGACGGGCCGCTTGTTCAGGATGGAGTAGCCCAGGTCCCCTTTAAGCAAAATGTTTCCCATGTAGCGCAGGTACTGTTCATGAAGCGGCCGGTCGAGACCCAACTCTTTGCGGATCCGCTCGATCACCTCGGGGCTTCCTTCCATGCCGGCAGCGGCCGCCGCGGGGTCCACGGGGACCACGTTGGAAATGGAGAAGGTGACCAGAGACATGCCCCACAAAACGAAGATGAGGGTGAACATCCTGCGCAGCAAATATTTTCCCATTCCGTTGCACCCATCAGGCCGGCAGGCGGACCGGTTCCCGGTGCTCCCGGCCCCTGGAAATGCCCGGTTCTCCGCAGCTTGGCGCCTGCTGAACCATCCGTCCTTTGATCCAACAGTCGGCCCCGCGTCGAGGCCCTTTGGCATTTACCTGGCGGCCACTCGGCCGCAAGGATCCGCTGCCAAAGAGCCCGGACGGAGGCATACCCCAGTGAACTTTCCTCAGGGGGTCTTATCAGAGACCCACATGAGGTACCAGTTGGGGGACATGTTGATCACAAAGGGGTAGAAATCATACCCGTGGAGCGTATCCCGCCGGGTGATGAACCATTGCTCTTCGGCGGTAAAAAGCCCGGGGTAATCCTCCCAAACCCGCTTTTGGATTTCCTTATAAATCCCCATTCTTTCCTTCTGATCGATGATGATCGCTCCCTTGTCGATTAATTCATCGAGCTGCGGGTTTTTATACCCAAAAAAATTCAGGGAACCGTCGGAGCGATAGGTGCGCCGGAGGTTGTCTTCCGGATCATCATAGGCGTTGGCAAAGGTCCAGGCATAGAACGCCGGCCCGACATCGGGCTTCTTTATGGCGGAGACGAAGGCCCCGGCGTCCGGTATATCCTGGATCTTCGATTCGATGCCTAGCGGTTTGAGGTTGGCCTGCAGAATCTGAGCCTCCCGGGGTTGGAACCAGCCATAGGAGGAAAGAATATAAATGGTCACCGTGAAGCCGCCCTGAGCATAGCCGGCCTCGGCCAGGAGTTTCTTGGCCATGTTTAAATCCTGCTTGATCTCTGGCTGCGGCGTAAAGGCCCAGATGGCCGATGGCAGAGGGCTCAATGGCTTGGAAGCCCGTCCTTTCCACACCCCGTTGATAAAAGCGCCGTAGTCAAAGGCGTGGGCCATGGCCTCGCGCACGCGGACATCCCTGAAAGGTCCCTGCTGGATCATGTACAGGTGGATCAGACGGGGGACGCGGTGCTGCTCGACCACCACCCCGGGAACCTTGGCTATCTGATCCAGATCATCAAGCTCGATCTTCTCGGACAGGTCCACATCGCCCTTGGTCAGAAGCAGCCGGTGGGTGGCGGCCTCCGGCACATACCGTAAAATAATCCGCTGGGCATGCTTGCCCGCCCATCCCCCCCAGTAAGCGGGATATTGCTTGAAGCTCACGTATTGCCCCTTGACCCACTTCTCCATCAGATAAGGCCCCGTACCGACCATGTTCTCACTGCACCAGGCCTGGCCCCAGTCGTTGTTCTTTTCGTTGGCCTTGGCGGCCGCGGGGCTGATCATGTATTTCTTCACCAGGGTCTCGATAAAAGGGGCGAAAGGATTTTTAAGGGTAATACGCAGGGTCAGGTCGTCCACCGCCTCGATGCCGCCCTTCTCGGGCCAGGCATTCTGCGGAATCCGGGTGGCCGGCACCTTGTTCAGGGCAAAGAGCCGCTCAAAGTTCCACTTGGCCGCCTGCGCGTTCCAGGGAGTGTTGTCATGAAACTTGACGCCTTTTCGGAGTTGAAAAGTCCAGACCTTGGCATCGGCCGAACCCTTCCAAGACTCGGCCAGCACACCCACGATCTTCACCGAGCGGTCGGGCATGACCTTATACTCCATCAAGGGTTCCAGAGAGGCCCGCTGGGGTTTCTGGTCGTAGTCGTAGTCAAACTGGTGGGGATCCAGGCCCCGCGCTTCCGTTTTCACCGCCCAAACCATGGGTCGGCTGGAAGCTTTGGCCCCCGGAGATTCGGCTCCCTGGGCCAAGTCCCAATCCAGGGCCTTCCCCCCCGGCCCTAACACTACCATTGCGCAAGCCAACAACATGATGCCAATGTTCCGCTTTGCCATCTGTCCATCCTCCTTTTGGTCTCGAGTACCTTGAGGGATCCGCATGAATGGAACCGCTGCCCTCCCTCATCTGCGCTTTCCTGCCTTCTAAATCCCCGAAGCGATTCCCGATTTATCGATTGCCGCATCACCTCCTCAGCTCTTCGCCCCATTACGGGCGGGCAAACACGATTACCGGATTTTTTCCAGAAGGAAGACCCTGCTTGCTCCTGGCCCGCGCAGTAAAGCCCGATCGACTCTTTCGGGACGTTCCTCCCCTTGATCTGGAAGCATCCCCGGCAGGGCCGAGGAACCGACAGGAAAAGATCCAAATCTGCCTGCCAGTCTCCGTTCAAGGCGCTACGCCAGCAGGGTGATTTTAAAGACCACGGGGTTCTTCGAATCCGAGCAGGAGATCCGCGCCACGCCCGGCTCGGATTCCCAGGGGAACCGCCCGCCGTATTTCAGGGTGAATAGAGCGGGAGTCATCTCATGAAATGCCCAGGCGCAGAAGTTGGGGAAAGTCTGCGGCACGCCTTTGTCTTCGAAAACAAAGGTATCGCCGGCCTTGAACCCGAACGGACAAACGCCCCGCTCCAGGATTTTTTCGATCTCCACTTTGAATTTGGACATGATTCTCTCCGGGCTCGGTTTATTAAGCTGGCTTGGCGGCCAGAATCGACTCGATGGGCCGGTACGGGATATCGAAGCCGAAGTAGGAAGGCCCCAAGACCTTGAGGCCTGCCGGCTGACGATAGAATTCCACCGCGCGCAACCCCAGGACGGCCAGCCGATCCCCCGAATCGATTTTGTCGTTGGTAGGGGGCAGGCCCGTCTCCAGGTTGATCACCGAGAGGATATCTGGACAGGTGACATATGGTTTTCCGTTGAGCCAGGAAATCATATTCTCATTCTGGAACCATACCTTGAAAGATTGGCCGCGAAAATCATCGACCCCTTTCATTTCGTATTCTCCGATCATGTAGCCCTGTTTGCTTTCCCAGGTTTTCTTCCCCACCACTCCCTGGAAAAGCACCCAGCCGTCGAGCTCCCGGGCCAGGAAGGCGGCCATTTCCTTTCCCCGGCCTTTGGCCTCGCGCAGCAGCTTCCCGATCCGCAGGCACCGGGAGATGCTTCCGCGGTTGATCAGCTTCTTCATTTCGCTTCCCTTGAGCAGGTGCCCGGCTCCGCCGATGAGGCCGATGGTGGTCATGCTCAGGTGTTTCTGGATGCGCTCCATCATGGCGTGGCTGGAGGCCTGCTTGATGACCGTGGTATTACCGGCAAAATCGCAGAAAGCCCGCGGCCAGATGTCTTTCCCGGCGATGGAGATCTTCAGGTGGACGCTGGCCGGAATGGCCCTGCCGGCATAATCCCCGTCAACGGCCGGGATCCCCAGCGCGGCCGCCGCGCTGATGGGAGCGGGCGTGTTAAGCCCCCCCAGTTCACAGGCCGCGATGGCGGAAACCCGGATGCCGACGTAGGATTCGAGCTCTTTCACCGCCTGCACGATTTCATGCTCCACCCTTCTTTCGAGGCCCAGCCGCTCTTTCAGCGCCAGCATCTCTTCCGAAGGGGGAGCGATGGAACCCACATAGGCCCCCGTGCAGATCCAGGCATCATCCGGGAGATCCTGGGGATCCGTGAGCCTCAGCTCCCGACCCTTCTCCAGGGCTTTGCGCAGCAAGTCAAGGCCCATGTCCGGACCTCCTCCCCCGCCGGTCCCCATGAAACAGCAACCATAGACAAGGTCCTGCGCCTCTTCCATCGAGCGAATCTTCCAGTCAGCCATGTTTTCCTCCTCGATTTCAGTCTGCTACCCGGCCCGGGGGCAAGGGCATTGCCCGCAGAAATCATGAGGCACCTTTGATTCCATTGAACGGGCAGGCCTCCGGAATTGCGGAATGTGGATTGCGGAATGCGGATTG
>JAPLIW010000609.1 GCA_026388915.1 Deltaproteobacteria bacterium | reverse complement strand
CTCATGTTCGTGGGATTCGTGGGGATCAACTACTTGGCCAGCATCGGCGCCGCCCTTCCCCTGATCGCCCGGTCGGTGTATGAGTCTTCCTCCCATTATCCTTACACGGTAATCCCCCTCTTCATCGTCATGGGCGGTTATGCGGGAATATCGGGCCTGAGCCGTGATCTTTACAATACTTTTGATAAATGGCTTCGCAAACTCCCCGGGGGCCTGGGCATGGCGACGATTGCCGCCTGTGCCGGATTCGCGGCCATTTCCGGCTCCTCCGTGGCCGCCGCGGCCACCATGGGGACTGTGGCCTACCCGGAGATGAGACGGTTCAACTATTCTCCGAGGCTGGCTTCGGGAACCGTGGCCGCGGGTGGCACGCTGGCTTTTCTGATCCCGCCGAGCCTCGGTTTTGTGGTTTACGGGATGCTAGCCCAGGAGTCCATCGGGAAACTCCTCATTTCCGGGATTTTTCCGGGTTTGATCCTGGCCGGGGCCTACATTGGAATCGTGTATTGCATGGTTAAAATCCACCCCGATTGGGCTCCGCTGGTCGCCGGAAAGGTCTCCTTCCGGGAAAAACTGACCGCCCTGAAGGGAGTCTGGGAGACCATGGCCATCTTCTTGCTGGTCATCGGGGGAATCTACTTCGGTATTTTTACGCCCAACGAGGCCGCGGGGGTGGGGGCCACGATCCTTTTCTTAACGGCGATACTCAAAAGGAAACTAACCTGGGAAACCCTCCTGGCTTCTCTCCAGGAAACGGTCCGCATTTCGGTCATGGTCCTCTTTCTCGTGGCGGCGGCCAACGTCTTCAGCTACTTCCTGGCCCTGTCTATGATTCCCATGAAGGTCTCCGCCTGGATCGTCGGGCTGGGGGTGTCCCGGTACGTCGTCCTGGCGATCATCGTCCTGATCTACCTGATCCTGGGGTGCTTCCTGGACGCCATATCCATGATGGTCCTGACCCTCCCCGTGATCCTTCCGGTCATGGCCACTTTGAAGTTCGATCCGATCTGGTTCGGAGTGGTCTGCGTGATCATGATGGAAGCCGGCCTGATCACCCCCCCCATGGGACTGAATGTCTTCACCGTGGCGGCCATCGCCAAGGACACCTCGCTCGAGGAAATCTTCAAGGGGGCGCTCCCTTTTCTTATTGCCATGCTGTTGGTGACCTTTTTGATCACCCTGTTCCCGCAGATTGCGCTCTACCTCCCCGGCATGATGGGGCGTTAGAACGGCGATGGTTTCTTTAGGTAAAGCCCCGGTTCCGCCGAGGGCTGATAGAGTTTGACGCTTCTAGGATGCTTGGCTTGTTGCCCGGGTGCAAGGTCCTTGCGCCCGGGCACGGCACAGGAGTGAAGGCCAGCTCACTAAGGAGTCCATTATAGTCTAAGCATGAATTGGAGGACGTGGCCTTTTAAAAACCTCGAACTGGACTCAGGCTTTCGCCGGAGTGACGAGCATTAGAAAGGCATGGTTCTTGGTTGTCATTCCGGCGGAAGCCGGAATCCAGGATGATGAAAAGACGGAATTCCTGTCCAGATAATTATGGCCTCATTAGTAAGATTGGATCAAAGCTGGAAGGGCAGGGAAATGGAAATCCGATTTGATTTGAATGGGGAAAAAGTCCGAGTGGAAGTGCCGGCGCACTGGACCCTTCTGCGGCTCCTCCGGGAGAAACTGGGCCTGACCGGGACCAAGGAGGGCTGCGGGATCGGCGAATGCGGCACCTGCACCGTCCTGCTGGAGGGAGTGCCGGTGAACTCCTGCCTGGTGATGGCCCCCAAGGTTGAAGGGAAGAAAGTGGAGACGGTGGAAGGTCTCGGCACAAGGGATTCCCTCCACCCCCTCCAGAAATCCTTCATCGATCATGGGGCGGTCCAATGCGGTTTTTGCACCCCGGGGATCCTCATGTCCTCCAAAGCTCTCCTCGACCGGAATCCCCGTCCTACCAAGGAGGAGATAAAGGACGCGATCGCCGGCCATCTCTGCCGCTGCACCGGGTACCACCAGATCATCGAGGCCGTTGAGGAAGCGAGCAAATCCTTGAAAGAGTAAGGAGAAGAGGTTCAGGGGCAGAAAGAAACCATGATTCCTCCGTTTGAATACCAGAGTCCAGAAACCTTAACCGAAGCCTGCCGGGTTCTGGGGGAATGGGGGCCGAGAGGCAAGATCATCGCCGGGGGAACGGACCTGGTCATCAGCCTTCGCAAGGGTGAGGCTCGGCCCCAGATTCTCATCGACGTCACCCGGATCCCGGAACTCCGTCGGATTGAAGAAGCGGGGGGAAAGATTGGCATCGGGGCTGCCGTCACCCATGGGGAGATCGCTTCCTCGAAGCTGATCCAGCGATATGGAAAGGTCTTATCCGATGCCGCCTCCTGGGTCGGTTCTCCCCAGATCCGGAACCTGGGAACGATCGGGGGGAACATCGTCAACGCCTCTCCTGCGGCCGATACCATTTCCCCCTTGATGGTCCTCGAAGCGGTTGGCAGGGTCGTCTCGAAGAAGGGGGTCACAGAGGTTCCCCTTGCCGAGCTCTTCCGGGGCCCCTATCAAACGAACCTGAAACCCGACGAGCTGCTCGCGCAGATCTCCTTTCCCAAGCTTCCCTCCGGTTTTCGGGGGAGCTTTGTCCGGCTGGCCCGGAGGGAAGCGATGGCCATCGCGAGGATGAGCGTGGCGGTCATGCTCCGGATGGCCCGGGGAGAGGATCGCATCGAAGAGATCCGGATTTCGGCGGGAGCGGTGACCCCCACTCCCCACCGGATCGCAGAGGCCGAGTCCGTCCTGAGGGGAAAGCCCCCCGATGAGGAGACGATGAAGAAGGCGGCTCAGTGTCTTTCCGGGAATATGGTCCGGTGGAGCGGGGTTCGACCCTCCACCGTTTACAAGGCGCCGGTGGTGGAGGCCTTGTTCCGGCGATGCCTGCGGCAGGCTCTGGAAGAGAAGCCATGAGACAGATCGGGGTGTCAATTCCCAAGGTGGACGCGCTGGAAAAGGTCCTGGGCAGAGCCCGGTACGGAGCCGACGTCTCTTCGGCGGGTGCGCTTTCCCTGAAGGTTGTCCGGAGTACCAGGCCCCATGCCAGAATCGTGAGCCTGGAGACGGGAGAGGCGCTGAAGGTCGCGGGGGTTGAGAGGATCTTCACCGCCCGAGATATCCCCGGGAAAAATCTCGTTGGCATCATCAATAAGGATCAGCCCGTCCTCGCCTCGGAACGAGTCCGGTATGCGGGAGAGGCGATAGCCCTGGTGGCGGCGGCCACCCTGGAGGCGGCGGAGGAGGGGGCCCGAAGAGTAGGGGTGGAATACGAAGACCTCCCCGCCATTACCCGGCCGGAAGAAGCCCTCCAGGCCGGCGCCCCCCTGATTCACGAAAAGGGGAATCTCCTCTTCGAAATGAATATTCTCAAGGGAGACGTTCAGGCGGGATTCCAGGATGCGGAAGTGGTCGTCGAAAAGACCTACACCACAACCTGGGTGGAACACGCCTACCTCGAACCCGATGCCGGTCTCGCTTACCTCGACGAAGAAGACCGGATAACGGTGATCTGCCCGACCCAGAACGTGCATTACGACCAAAAAGATGTGGCTTCGGTACTCGGCCTTCCGGCGGGTAAGGTGCGGATCATCCAGAGCACCACCGGGGGAGGGTTCGGGGGAAGGTTGGATATCACCGTCCAGGGTCTTCTGGCCCTGGCGGTCTTTCACCTTAGAAAAGCCGTGCGGATCGTGTACTCCCGGGAGGAAGTCTTTCAGGCAACCTCCAAACGCCATCCTTTAAAAATCAAATACCGAACCGGCGCCGGGAAGGATGGGACCCTCAGAGCCGTGGAGGTGGACATTCTCGGCGATACCGGAGCCTATGCTTCCTATGGGGTCGCGGTGGGGATGCGGTCGGCGATCCACGCCACCGGGCCCTACCAGGTTCCCAACGTCAAAGTCCGGAACCGGATGGTGTACACCAACAACCCGTGGTCCGGAGCCATGCGGGGCTTCGGGGTCCCCCAGATGGCCTTTGCCCACGAATCCCAGATGGATCTCCTGGCTCTGGCGCTGAAGATGGACCCGGTCGAGATTCGCCTCCGCAACGCCCTTCGGGTCGGGTCGGAAACACCAACCGGTCAGACGCTGACGGCCAGCGTGGGAATCGGCGAGACCCTGCGGAGGGTGAAGGAGTGGAAAGACCTCCAAGTTTTTTCCCGGGTCGATCCCCGGAGGCCGTACATCCGCAGGGGAATCGGAGTCGGCTCCATGTGGTACGGGATCGGGAACACGGGGGTGACCAATCCTTCGACCGCCCAGGTGGAAATCGATCCCCACGGGCAGGTAAGGCTTTTCACGGGTGCGGCGGACATCGGCCAGGGGTCGGATACGGTGCTGCTTCAAATCGCCTCCGAAGCCCTGGGGATTCCCCTATCCGAGATTCATTTGATCCGGGCGGATACCGCCCGGACCACCGATGCCGGGGCCTCGTCGGCGAGCCGGCAGACGTACATCTCGGGGAATGCCATTCTGGATGCGGTTCGGCGTCTTGAAGAGAAAGCCCTCCGGGAGGCGGGCTGGCTTCTCGGGGTCGAGGAAAAGGATCTCTTCCTGGAGGATGGAAGGGTCAAATCGAGAACCTCTGCGGCCATCTCCCTGCCCATCCGGGAAGTGGCCCGAAGATGCGAAAGGACCCTCCGGGGAGAGGGGGCTTTCGACCCCCAGACGACCAAACTGGACCCCCAGACCGGCCAGGGGGTTCCCTACGCGACGTATGCTTTCGCCACTCACCTCGCCGAGGTGGAGGTCGATACCGAGACGGGAAAAGTGAAGGTGTGCCGGGTCGTTGCCGGCCATGACGTGGGAAGTGCCATCCATCCCCAGAATATCATCGGGCAGATCACCGGCGGAGTCACCATGGGAGTGGGATTCGCGCTGATGGAAGAATACATCCCCGGGGAGACGGAATCGTTCGTGAACTACCTCATCCCCACCCTGAAGGACATCCCGGAGGTGATCCCGATTCTGGTCGAGGATCGGGAGCCGACCGGTCCGTATGGAGCGAAGGGGGTCGGAGAGCCTGCTCTCATCCCCACGGCGCCGGCCATCCTGAATGCCATCGCCGACGCGATCGGAGAGAGAGTCTACCACCTCCCCGCCAATCTGGAGAGAATCAGGGAAGCAGCTCGCTCGGGCTCCCAGCGCTGAAGTTTTGCCTACCGCATCCGCTTCCCCTCGGGCAGGTGGATGGGAAAGAGTACCCAATACAGGAGGGTGAGATGCCCAAACTCATGATCAAGAATATCGGAACCCTGGTTTCAGGGGATCTTTCCCGCCCCCTCTTGGACGCCGACGCCATCCTCGTTGAAGGGGGGATGATCCAGGCCGTAGGGAGAGAAAAAGATCTCGACCCCAAGGGTGTGGACCAGGTAATGGATGTGGGCGGGATGACGGTCACCCCCGGCCTCATCGACTCCCACTGTCATCCGGTCCTGGGGGATTTCACGCCCCGGCAGAAGATGCTGGACTTCATCGAATCCTCCCTCCATGGCGGGGTGACCACGGTCATCTCCGCGGGAGAAGTTCACCTCCCCGGAAGGCCGAAGGACGTGGCCGGGACCAAAGCCCTGGCCATCCTGGCGGCAAAGTCGTTTGCCATCGCCAGGCCCGGGGGGGTCAAAGTCCTGGGAGGAGCCCTGATCCTGGAGCCCGGTTTGCAGGAGAAGGATTTTGAGGAGCTGGCCAGGGAAGGGGTCCGCGTAGTGGGGGAGATCGGCCTCGGAGGGATCAAGGGGCCGAAGGACGCAGCCCCCATGGTCAAGTGGGCCAAAAAATACGGGATGGTGGTCATGATGCACACGGGAGGGACATCGATCCCGGGCAGCTCGACCGTTCCGGCGGGGGATGTGATCGCGGCCGGCGCGGACATTGTCTCCCATATCAACGGGGGGCCGACGGCCATATCCCTCAGCGAAGCGGAGAAGCTGATTCGCAACACCTCCCTGATCCTGGAGATCGTCCACTGCGGAAACCCGAAGATGATCGTGGAGGTTATGAAGATCGTGAAGGAGGTGAAGGCCTATTCGCGAATCATCATCGGGAATGATGCCCCCTCGGGAACCGGGGTCATTCCTCTGGGCATCCTCCGGGTGATCAACTTCCTGGCCAGCCTCTGCGGGGTGAAGGCCGAAGAGGCAATCGCCATGGCCACGGGCAACACGGCCAGGGTTTACCGCTTGAACCGTGGCCTGGTCGAACCCGGAAGGGAGGCGGACCTGGTGATCATGGATGCACCCCTGGGGTCCGTGGGCCGTGATGCCCGGGCGGCCATCGAAGCGGGGGATATCCCGGGGGTGGCCGGCGTCCTGATCGACGGCCAGATGAAAATCGGGGTGAGCCGGAACACGCCGCCGCCGAACCGGAAGATCGTTACCGGCAAGGCCTAGAGCGGCAGGGGCGCAAAGACAAAAATGTATTGGACACAGATGAACACAGATAAGAAAAAGCTGAAATAATAACGGCCAGGCCACTACACGACTTTTATGGGACGCGGATGAACGCGGATCCGAACACCAAAGAGTTACTAATAAAAACGCAATAAATACGATTACGAAAAATGTAGGGTGCGTTTTCCGAACGCACCGCGTAAAGGTGTGATCGGGGGTCACGCCGGACAGAAATATATAATGACAAATTGCGTTTGTAATTATGACAAGCGAGGCCACGGCCGTTCATGGGACACAGATAATGATTAAGCGAATAGGCCTTCTCCGCGACCCTGCGGGGAAAAAGTGGCCCTGTGGCCATCCGTAGGGGCGGTTCGCGAACCGCCCCTACAGCGGCACTGAGGGAAGTCTTATGATCGTTGATTGGGAGACATGCATTGGATGTGGGGTGTGCGTAGAGGCGTGCCCCCTGCAGGCGGTCTCGCTGGCGCCGGAGAAGAAAGCTTCGATCTCCAACCTGTGTGTGGACTGCAAGGCCTGCACGAAGGTCTGCCCGAAAGATGCCATCCGGCCCGGGCCGGAGGCGGGGGAGGGGAGGGCGCAGTGTTCGTCGTGCCCCATCTGCTGCCTCATCCCCCTCGGAAAGACCGGCGCCTGCCAGCGGTTCGTCAATCGGGAGGGGAACCTGGTACGAAACATCCCCCTTCAACGGTACGAAGATGTCCAGGAGGTGATCGGCCAGGATCATGAAGAGATCATCCGCGAGCCGTTAATCACGGGCATCGGAGCCGGGACCACGTACCCGGACACCAAACCCGCTCCCTACATCGTCCAATCCAATCGAAACGGGATCGACGTGGTCACGGTGGTTACCGAAGCGCCCTTGAGCTACAGCGGCATCAAGGTGAAGGTCGACACCGATCAGTACATGGGCCAGGAGGGCGCTCCCGTTCTAATCGGAAAAAAGAGGGTGGGGCACCTCTGCACCGAGGAATACGGCTCCAAGATGCTCTCCCTGGGAGGGGTGAACCTCTTGACGGGGAAAGACGGTCTTGCCGTGGCGAAGCTGATCGTGGACGTCGCCAACCGCCGGGAGGTCCGCCTGAAAGTCGAAGAGGGAGCCGAATTGATTCTCCAGGTGGGCAAACCCCCGGTCATCGACGGGGAAACGGGAGAGAGGATGAGAGTGGGGTGCGGCAGCGCCTCCATGGGCCTTTTCGGCAGGTATTATCTCGGCGCGGCCGAAGAAGTGATCGTCCTGGATGCCCACCTGATCGGACAGTTCACGGAACACACCGCGGGCAAGGAACTGGGGGCGAAATACAGCGGCCTGCGGCTCAGGGCTCGACGTTCCACCCCGGGCCGCTACTTTGGGGAGCACGGCCGGGGATGGGGGGGAACCCCGGTCGAGAATCCCCTGGACATCCTCGAGGGGTTCGATCCCCAGATCGCCAGACCGGGAATGACCGTCCTGATCACCGAAACCACCGCCAAACGGGCCGCCATGTTCCGCCTGGAAGAGAGTGGGAAATTTACCCCCATCGAGTTGCTCCCGAAGGCTAAAGCGGCGGTGGAGATGATGGCCTCGAACTGCCAGGTGTCCAGGGTCTCCGCTGTCTATGCGGGCGGCTCGGGGGGAAGTGCGAGGGCGGGGGTGACGAAAATCCCGGTGAAACTGAACCTGGCGATCCATGAAAATCGGGCGAAGTTGACCGTGGGCGGAGCGCCCACTTACATTCTTCCCGGGGGAGGAATCTCG
This sequence comes from Deltaproteobacteria bacterium, assembly GCA_026388915.1. Lineage (GTDB taxonomy): Bacteria > Desulfobacterota > SM23-61 > SM23-61 > SM23-61 > SM23-61. Next base: position 1,089 of record JAPLIW010000609.1, on the reverse strand, counting down.
TTCCTGGTGGACGTTGAGAAGGTAAGGGTGAGGGCCTTTACCTATGTTCCCACGCCGGCCACGGTGGTTCCTCTCGAATATACCATGCGCCTTAAAGAATACCTGGAGATGGGCGGGCATGCCGAATCCATCCGGAAGCTGGAAGATGTGCTGCGGGAGTTGAAATCCCGGTAGCCGGGGATCCCGCAAGAAGTCGGCTTTTTAAAAAAAGGCCAATAAAAAACTTAACCGCAGAGGTCGCGGAGCACGCAGAGGTAGAAATGGCCAAATGCTCAGAGTTAGGATGCAGGGGGAAAAGCGGCCCTCTTTCTCACCCTTCCCGGAAGGTCAAAACGGCCAAGGGGCTTTCAAGGAACGATCTCTGCGCACTCTGCTTCCTCTCGGTTCATCCTCTTGCCTCGATCCCCGGAGGATCGAAAGGCAAAGAGGAGGCCATATCCATAGAATGACTTGTGTTTTTTGTCTTTACATAGGAAAAACTATGCGGTCTCTGCGTACTCTGCGGTTGATTTTTTCCTCATCCCCGGAGGGCGCAGAGACTTTTATAATTTGCTAAGTCAACAAGATGGAAACTGAAACCTTCCTTCGCCCCCGCAAGGATATCATCCGGCCCCTGCCCGACGGCGCGGTCCTCCTGGATTACGGCCCGATGCATATGGTGATTCGGGCCTACGAAGGTGAGGTTCCCCGGGTGGATTGGGCCACGGAGGGAGCCCATTTGGCCGTGCGGCTCCTGGAGGATCAGGCCAGGTTCCTTCCGTTGATCAAACAAAAGGCCCACACCCTGGAGATTCAACCCGAATACCCGGATGTGGTTCGAAGGATGATCGATTCCACGCGAAAGATGGGCGAACCTGATTTAACCCCCCTGGCAGCGGTCGCCGGGGCGGCCTCGGACGCGGTCGCGGACTTCCTGATCCGCCGCGGGGGAACGAAGATCGTGGTCGACAATGGGGGCGACATCGCCCTTCGTCTGAGAGGGAGCGAGGTTGCCCGGGTAGGGGTGAAGACGGACATTCACGCCAAGAGTCCGGCCTATGTCATTCCCATCGATGCAGGTTCGGGCGTCGGAGGAGTGGCCACCAGCGG
>JAPLIW010000402.1 GCA_026388915.1 Deltaproteobacteria bacterium | reverse complement strand
TCCGAAAGGAAACCGCAGAAGTTAGAACTTCCTCTCCTCGGGCTTGTACTTGGTGATCACCACCGGCTTGTAATCCAGACGGATTCCGGAATCCGTCTTCCAGGCCAGGGTGTGTTTCAGCCAGTTCACATCGTCCCGCTTGGGGAAATCGGTCCGAGAGTGGGCGCCCCGACTCTCGGTCCGGGCCAGGCCGCTGGCCACGATGGCCTCCACAAAGTCCAGCATGTTCCCCAGTTCGATCACATCCTGAAGCTCGGTGTTGAACCGTTTTCCTTTATAGCCGACCTGAACCCTCTGAAACCGTTCTCCCAGGGATTTGATGATCTCCATCTGTTTTTTCAAAAGCTTTTCTTCCCGGAAAACTCCGCAATTGACCATCATGGTCTGTTGCAGTTCATCGCGGATGGACGCCGGATTTTCATTCCCCTTCCGGGAAAGAAAATCTTCGATCTTGGCTTTTCCCCGGTCCAGCGCATCTTTGGGCAGAGATGCTTTCTCCCCGCCCCCCTGGATGTGCCGGGCCATGGAGCGGCCGCTTCTCCTCCCGTACACGGCGCAGTCCATGGTGGAATTGCAGCCCAGACGGTTGGCCCCGTGGACCGAGACGCAAGCGCCTTCTCCGGCGGCATAGAAACCCGTTACCGGGGTGTTCTTGGGATCCATGATCACCCGGCCGTTCACATCGGCGGGGATCCCGCCCATGGCATAATGGGCCGTGGGCAGGATGGGAACGAAATCCGTGATCGCGTCGATTCCGGAGAATTTCAGGATGAGTTCGTGAATCTGGGGAAGTTTCTCCATAATCGCCTGCTTTCCCAGGTGACGCATGTCCAGATGGACGTACCCTTTTCCCCCGATTCCCCGGCCTTCGTTGATCTCCGTCTGGATCGACCGCGAAACCACATCCCGGGGGGAGAGCTCCATCTTGGCCGGAGCATACTTCTCCATGAACCGTTTGCCTTCGTTGTTGATTAGATAGCCGCCCTCGCCCCGGGCTCCCTCGGTGACCAGAACCCCGGAGGGGTAAAGTCCGGTGGGGTGATACTGGACGAATTCCATGTCTTCCAGGGGCAGGCCCGCCTGCAGGACCAGGGCCATTCCATCCCCGGTGTTGGAAAGGGCATTGGTATTGACTTTCCAGGCCCGGGCGTATCCTCCGGTGGCAAACATCACGGTTTTGCCGTGGAATACGTGTAAGCCGCCATTTTTCATGTCCCAGGCCACCACCCCGCTGCAGACGTTGTTTTCCACCAGGAGGCTGAGGACGAAGAACTCCGAGTAGAAACGTACATCGTTCTTGGTGCACTGCTCATAAAGGGTATGGAGCATGGCATGGCCGGTACGGTCGGCCGCATAGCAGCACCGCCGGATCGGTCCTTTGCCAAAGTTGCCGTAGTGCCCGCCGAAAGGGCGCTGCGCAATTTTTCCTTCTTCGGTTCGGCTGAAGGGAACTCCCATGTGCTCAAGCTCAAAAGCGACTTCCCCGGCTTCCCGGACCAGGATCTCCTGGGCATCCTGATCGCCCAGGTAGTCGCTTCCCCGGACGGTATCGTAAAGATGCCACTCCCAGCTGTCGTCTTCCATGTTTCCCAGTGGGGCTGCTGTCCCGCCCTGGGCGGAGATGGAATGCGAGCGGGTCGGGTAGACCTTGGAAAGAACCGCGGTATCCACCGACCGGCTGGACTCCAGGGCGGCATACAGGCCGGCGATCCCCGCCCCGACAATTACGACATCATGTTCATGAACCATTTGATCCTCCAGTTTTCTAAAAACATTTTCACCGCGGAGGCACAGAGGAAAGTAAAACTAAGGATGTAAAAAAACAAAATCTTTTTGCTTTAAGGCTTTTAACTCTTATCTTCCCAGGGTTCTCTGTGTCTCTGTGGTGAATAGATGTCTTTCACGTGCCGAAAGGAACCAAAGTGACGAACCCCAGGATCAGGAAAGAGATCCCCACGATCCAGGCCACTCCGAAGAGGGTCACCCGGAGCCCGTTGCAATGGACGTAGTCCTCCACCATAAGCCAGAACCCGTTCAGGATGTGGTAGAGGAGCATGATCACGAACCCCACGTGGAAGAATTTCCAGAAGGGACTTCCCAGGTCCACGGGGGAGGCCCCGAAATGGACGGCCCCCAGGTGGATGACCAGGACCACGACGATCAGAATTCCCGTGATTCGCTGGAACAGCCAGTGAAACGCGCCGGAATGATGAGATGTGGGTAAGGCCATTTCTTTTCCCTCCTAAATTGCATAGAGGCCGGCCACGAAAAAGACCAGCCCGATGACCATCATCACCCAAAAGAGCTTCTTGTGGTAGAGAGCCCCGCTTCCGAAGTCGATGATCAGTCCCCGGATTCCGTTCAGGGTGTGGTAGATCAGGAAGGCCAGGAGAACCACCACCACCGCTTTTTCGGTCAGGAAGTTGCTGATGCTGGCCAACCCCTTCTGGTCGTACTTCATCCCGAACTGGGCCAGGATGTGGAGCAAGAGATAGATCCCCACGGCGGCCC
>JAPLIW010000242.1 GCA_026388915.1 Deltaproteobacteria bacterium | reverse complement strand
GGTGGTAACGGGTGATACCACGGCCCTGCATCTGGCCATCGGCCTGAAGAAAAACGTCATCGCCCTCTTCGGCCCGACCTGTGCCCAGGAGATTGAGCTCTACGGCCGGGGGGAGAAGATCATCTCTCCCATTTCCTGTGCCCCCTGTTACCGCCGAAAGTGCGAAGTCTCTCCCACTTGCATGGAGGCCATCCCCGCCGGGGAGGTGATGAAAAAGATCAAAGGCCTGAATCCGAAATGATTCCCTTTCTTCGCCGCCACCTGAATTTTATCATCGGATTGGTCATCAGCGCGGCCGCCGTCTATCTCTCCCTGAACAAAGTCGATTTCCGGGGGCTCTGGAATTCCTTTCAGTCGGCCAATTATTATTTCCTGATTCCAGCAGGCATCCTCCAGTTCCTCTGTTTCTTCTTCAAAGGGGTGGGGTGGCGTTTTCTTCTCCTGCCGGCGAAAAAGGAGGTCCGGGTTTCTTCCACCATCTCCGTGCTGGTGATCGGGCTCATGGTCAACAACCTCTTCCCGGCGAAAATGGGAGAACTCGCCCGGGCCTATTTGATCGGGGAGAGGGAAAACCTTCCCAAAAGCCTGTGCCTTTCCACGATCATGGTGGAACACCTCCTGGATATTCTGGTCCTCCTGATTTTCTTGATCCTCCTGATGCCCCTGGTCTCTCTGCCCCCCTGGCTCAAGGCCAGCGGGATGGGGATGGGTTTTTTGGCCCTGGCCATGATCGTATTTCTTTTCCTGGTGATGCGCCGGGAGGAGAAATTCCTGAACTGGGTCACCCGTGCGGCGGCATGGGTCCCCGAGCGTTTCAGGGAAAAAATCCAGGGGATCCTCAAAAGCATGCTGCAGGGGATGCGGGTGGTAACCGGCCGGTACATCCTCTACGCTTTTATCTCCCTGGTAGCTATGTGGTGCACGGTATTCGTGGTGGCCTACCTGCAGATGGCGGCCTTCGGCTTCTTCCTGCCGTTTACCGCCCCCATTATGGTGATCATCTTCATGGCCTTCGGGAAAGTGATCCCCTCTTCGCCCGGGGGCATCGGCACCCTGCATTACCTGATCATCGTGGTGCTGATGTCCTTTGGCGTCAGCAAGGAAGCAGCTCTGGGTTGCGCCATCCTCATGCACGGGTATGGTTTTCTCATTGAGGTGCTGACGGGGCTTGTTCTTCTCTTTTCCAGTCATCTTTCCCTGGCAAAGATCACCCGGCGGGCCGAGGAGCAAGCATGAAGGCCATGGCCATGATCCCCACCTACAACGAAGCTCTGAACATCGAGCCCCTCCTGCGGGAGATTCTGCGCCAGGGGCCGGACATCGGCGCGGTGGTGGTGGACGACAACTCTCCGGACGGCACGGCGGCCATCGTCAAGCGTCTCCGCGAAGAAGATCCCAGAGTCCACCTGATCCTGCGCATGAACGAGCGAGGCCGGGGGACCGCGGGGGTCGCGGGCTTCAAATACGCCGTTGCCCAGGGCGTTGATTTTATCATCGAGATGGATGCCGACTTTTCTCATCAACCCTCCTATATTTCCCCATTCTTAAGCCAGATGGGCGACTGCGACCTGCTCATCGGGTCGCGCCTGGTGGAGGGAGGGGGAGAGAAGGGGAGGCATTTCCTGCGAAAAATGATCACCCGTTCGGCCAACGCTTACATCCGCTTGATCCTCGGAGTTCCGGTCCGGGACTGCACCTCGGGCTACCGGGTTTTCCGCAGAAAGGTCCTGGAATCCATCGAGCTGGAGCAACTCAT
>JAPLIW010000682.1 GCA_026388915.1 Deltaproteobacteria bacterium | reverse complement strand
AGGTTCATAATAACCAGCATGTCATTGGTGGCTGTAGCGCGGTGGGGGTCGAGAGTCAGAAGATCGCCCCCGTAGGGAGCGCAGAAATTGAAGGTCCCTCCCGACCTGGCGGCCCCGACTTCCCCGGCCAAGAATCCGCAGAGAAGAATCACCGCCAGCAGGATGCCTGTTTTTTTCATGATTTTCTCCTTACGTTTTTTCACCGATTCCCCCCCGGGAGATAATCGTAAAGAAACCTACTATAGGTGGGTTCCTGTGTCAATGGCCGTGTCGGTGGCCGTGTCGGCCCTTGCCCATCCCGGTTTTTTGGCTCGTTGGGGTTCAGGCTGGAGGGATTTGCATCATCAGTCCCGCTTTAGACCTTGTTCGAAAAGTACGTGGTGAATGAATTTTTAAAAGCGGTTCGTAGAATGGCAGGGATGCAGCCCGCAGCCAGGATTTTCCCTGGGAGCATGGCCCTGCCAGAAATCCCCCCTGCCCCCCTTTTTAAAAGGGGGGTTGGGGGGGATTTCAGAGACGGTCGGGCGAAACACGATTTCTTGGCAATTCTCAAGATTTTTCATTTTGACCGGCCATGAGGCGAATCACACACTTTTCGAACAAAGCCCAATTTTGAAGGCCAAGCCTCTCCTGAGGCCTTACTTCTTCTCATCCCAAAGCTTGAACAGCTGGTCGTACTGCCCGGGGAAGACGACTTCGTAGTCCAGGTGAATCCGCACCGGGTAGCGAAGGCCGGCTTCGTGCGTCTTGGCCAAGCCTTCTCTGAGCTGTTCCACCTTCTCGGGAGTGGAGGTGAAGGTAAAGGCCATCTCGTCATCTTTCGTCTGAGCCAGGCGCCGGGAGCCGTGGCCCGGCAGCACCATGTAGAAACCCGGTTTTTGGATCGGGGTTACGATGAGGTCGGCGCAGGACAGGCGGCCGTCGGTGGAACAGTTGATCCGCCCCCCTTCGCGGTAGAGCGCGCCGTGCACCAGGCGCATGACCTGGGCGGGATTGCCGGAGAGGAAGATGGCATCGGGTTCGAAAGAACAGGTGGTGAGGGGGGCGAACAGGACGGCGTCATAAACGTCGTGGGCAAACATGGGGACCAGGGCCTCGCTGCGCGCTCCCGCCTCCAGGGTTTTGCTGTACCGGTCGATGCACAGGTGGCCCTCGGTGAAGTAGGGGATGGGAGGCTTGAAGCCCATGGCCAGGACGCTGGGCGCGCAGCGCATGTCCTCGTATCTCATACACACGGTCTCCTCGTGCCGCCTGGCAATGGTCCAGGCCTGGCAGAGGACCATCCTCTTCTTGTAATCCCGGAGCGGGAATTTCGCCGGCACCGGCGGTTTTTCCCCCTTCCGGATCATTTTCACGGCCACCGGAAGAGAGGCCAGTTTCAGGTAAGCGGTGAGGTCTTGCAGAAAGGCATTAAACTTGCTCATGTTTTTACCTCCGTCTCCATTTTCCCGGCTATTGGAGCGATGCGTCGGGGGGACGCTTCCTCCCGTTCTTGGTAAACTTATCTGTTTTGTTCGTATGGGGCCTCGACTCCGGGGGAGAAGAATGCCGCAATGAAATTATTCGAGAAAAGGGCAGAAATGTCAACCCCCGGCCTGAGCCTGAATTTAGCCTGCCTGGAGGGGCTTTCCGCCTGCCCGCCATGCCTGATCAGGCATGGCCAAAACCATAGAGATTTTATGGATGGTTCAACAGGTTGGGGCGGCCAGCCCGTCGCCCCCGCGCCGCTTTTCCCATGCCATAGGCCGGCCCCTGGTCTTGAATCTTAATTTGAATTACGACAGCTTTCTCAATTCCTTCTTCAGCACCTTTCCCACGAGGCTCTTGGGCAGGGCTTTCAGGAAGGCCACTTCCTTGGGCAGCAAGAAGCTGGTGAGGGTTCCCCGGCAGTGCTGGATGATCTCTTCGACCGCGGCCTCCTGCCCGGGCTTCAGGACTACATAGGCCTTGATTTCCTCGCCATAGACCTCATCCTTGATCCCGATGACGGCCGCCTCCGACACCTTGGGGTGTTTAAAGAGGACCTCCTCGATGACCCGCGGGGAGATGTTCTCCCCCGCTTTGATGATCAGGTCCTTTTCCCGGTCGGTGATCCAGAAGTAACCCTCCTCGTCCACATATCCCACGTCCCCCGTATGGAGCCAGCCCCCCCGGAGCACCTCGGCCGTCTCTCCCGGTTTGTTCCAGTAGCCTTTCATGAGCATGGGCCCCCGGATCACGATTTCTCCCTCCTTGCGGGGAGGGAGCGGATTCCCCTCGCTGTCCACCACCCGCATCTCCGTCCCTTTCATGGGCAGGCCGATGGAGCCTACCTTCTTTAAACCTTCCAGGGGGTTGACCGAGTTGTTCGCTCCCGCCTCGGTCAGGCCCCAGCCTTCGATGATCTCGAACCCGAAGGCCTGCTTGAAGCGGTTAAAGGTTTCGAGGGCCAGCGGCGCAGACCCGCAGAACCAGTATTTCATCGAGCTCAGGTCGTACTTTTTCGGCTCGGGGAAGAGGAGCATGAACACATACATGGTGGGGACCCCGGCCAGGATGTTGGCCCGGTACTTCTGGATGGCGGCAAAGATGGCCTCCACGTTGAAAGTGCTGAGGAGGACTGCCCCTCCGCCGCGCCGGAAAAGACCCAGGTTCATGCTGGCGATGCCGTAGGAGTGGCAGAGGGGAAGGACGAAGATCGAAACCATGCCATCCGGCAGGGTTACGGATTCGGCCTGCATTTTGGCGTTCGAGTGCAGGCTGAGATGGGTGTGCATGACGCCCTTGGGCCGGCCCGTTGTGCCGGCCGTGTAAATCAAGGCGGCCAGCTCATCGTCGGCCATGTCCACAACTTCTGTCTCCTCGGGGCCTTTTTCAACCAAACGCGGGTATGAAAGGAAGCCCGGGGGGACATCCGGATCGACCAGGATCACGTCTTCCAGTCCGACCGCCTTTGCTCTCCCCGCCCGGATCTTGGGAAGGAAGGCCGAGCTGCTGATCACCACCTTCGCGCCCGAGTCCTGGTAGATGTAGGCGGTTTCCTCCTCCCCGACCAGGTAGTTGATCGGCACGAGCACGGCGCCGATCCTCCAGATGGCGCCGAAGCCCTGGAGCACCTCCGGGCAGTTGGGCATCTGCAGGATGACCCGGTCCCCCCGCTTCACCCCCAGGTCCTTCAGGGCCCGAGCCAGCCTCCGGGAAGCCCGCAGCATCTCCACATTGGTGATCTCCCTCCCCTCGTAAAAGAGGCTGAGCTGCTCCCCCTGCTCCTTCACCCTTTCCTCGGAAATCCCGGCGAGGTTCATTCCTTCCTCCTTTTCTAAAAGAGAATTAAAAACCCCGCAACATAAATTTCAGGGGCGATTCATGAATCGCCCCAACGAACAATCGCAATTTACCAGGTGGTACTCGAATTATTTTACTCCGTGATCCTCTAACCTTTGATGTTCTTCCTTCCCTCCTCCCGGGGGAGATGGGAGCGGTCGTTTACCACTTCGGCCCGCAGCCGCCGCCCTTGGAGGTAAAGAATATTCATTGCTGCCGTTCCCTGCTTCAACTCCCGAAATCGGTCCAGGGGAATCTCCAGGGCATGGCACAGGATGGTCAGGATTACAAAATTGTGACTGCATACCAGCAGGGTGCAATCCGGCGGGTGAGCCTTCGAGATGCGCTCCAGTGTAGCCATGGCTCGCGCCTGGACCTCTTGGAGGCTCTCCCCTCCCGGCATGGTGACCGACGCCGGGTTGGCCCGCCATGCCTCGCGAAATTCCGCGTATTTTTCGGCCCAGCGCGGGCCTTCGATCCCTTCAAACTCGCCCAGGTTCATCTCCACCAGGCCCTCTTCCTCATACAGGGGAACAGAGGGGTGATAGGCTTTAATCAGGTGGGCCGTCTCCCTGGCCCGGGCCAGAGGGCTGCAGTAAATGGCAGCAAGGGACTCCCTTTCCAGGGCCAAGGCCAGCGCCTTTGCCTGCTCTTCTCCCTTTTGATTCAGGGGCACATCGCTCCGGCCCTGGAACCGGCCGGTAAGATTCCAGTCGGTTTCTCCATGACGGACCAGTAGTATTTTTGTGCCCTGTGATTCGATCCTCTTTTCCAAATTCCCGCGCTTTTCCTTTTCTGGAAACGGTAAATAATCAAAGTTTGCCAGTTTCCTAAGTCAGAATTTCGGTTACCAACTTACACGTGGCCCGGTCGGAGGTTCGATTCGCGCCGCCAAAATCGGCGGGTCGAGCGTTGGATAAACTCCTGCGGTTTTAGTTCCGCAGAGGAACCCGGGCAAACCTGATAAACATAAGGAAACAAAGAAAAACCTCTCCTTCGCATAAATGCCCAAGTAAGTACATTCTTGGTCCAGGAAAGAATTACCGCCTCATTTTGGCAAGCGAAGCGAACCTCCGGCCGGGCCTTCGGAAAGCCGAGATTTTCTCAACGAATTTACTATTCAAAAAACTAACTCACCACCGCCATGGCTTCTACCTCCAGCAGCCATTCTTCCCGGGCTAAATCCTTTACCACCAGAAGGGTAGTAGGGGGAAAAGGAGGGGTAAGGTACTGGGCCCGGATTTCCCGGAAAGCGGCAAAGTCCTCCCGGTTTTTCAAGAAGATGCCCAGCTTGATCACATCCTTGAACGTCGCCCCGGCAGAGGCCAGCATATTCTTCAGGTTTTCAAAAACCTGCCGGGTCTGCGTCCGGAAGTCCCCTTTTCCCACCAGGGTCCCCTGGACATCCCAGGCCACCTGCCCGGAGATCACCACCATAGTTCCCCCTTTGACTTTTAGCCCCTGGGAATAATCCCCTGCCGGCTTGGGAACATTGGCCGGCTGCAGATAGATTCTCTCCATTTTTCCCTCCTCCTTTGATTAAAAGGGACGGTGAAAATAAGAAACTGTTTATCCACAGATTACGCAGAGAAATACGAACTGCGAAACAGAATGACTTTACGACCCTCTAAGCTCGGATAAGCTTTCCCCGAAGTTAGTATTTGCCCTTAGCACTTCATCCGCGTTTATCCGCGTCCAGAAAAGTTCGGAGTTTTGAGTTCGGAGTTCGGAGTCAAAGGAGATAAAGGCCTGTCTTTAAATTTAAGCACTCTAGGCACTCGTAACTTTAGGCACTTTCTGATCTGTGTTTATCTGTGTTCATCTGTGTCCAATATGAAATTTTTGGGTTGCGGCTTTGCCGCGCTGCGTCTATCTGTGTCCCCTTATGCGTTCTTACTTTTCGCTGACCGGAAAACAAGGAATCCCCATTTGGTCGGCCAATGTTCGAAGCTCACCCAGGGTGATTTCATCCAAGGGAATCCCCACTTTCTCCCGCAGAGCCCTCTCCCTCCAGGATCTCTCCCCCGGGATGTTGATCTCGCTGAAGCCTTCGGCCAGCGGTCCCCCTTTGACATAGGCCACGAGTTCATCGACCCTTCGCTGGAAAACTTCCAGGGGCAGAAAGCTGGAAATGTCGATGGCCATGAAGGCCTGCGCGTAAGCCGTTGCGTGGGGCATCCCCTTTGCCTCTCCCAGGAGTTCCCCGCAAAACATTCCTCCGGAAAGGATACCGGTCAGGATATCGATCATGAGGGCCAGTCCGGACCCCTTGTGCTGCCCCGTGGGTACAAGCCGCCTACTCTTGAGGATCGCCGCGGGGTCATCCGTGGGGCGGCCCTGCTCATCTACTCCCCACCCCAGGGGTACCTTTTTGCCTTCCCGGTTGTACAGCACGATCTTGAAGAAAGCCGCCTGGGACATGGCCATGTCGAGGACGATCGGTTCGCCCGAGGCCCTCGGGACGCCGATGGAGAGAGGATTATTCCCGATCCTCGGCGCCCGGGTTCCCCAGTAGGGCATGTTGGATTCGGTGTTGACGAAACAGATTCCGGCGCAGCCCTCCCGCGCGGCCAGCACCGAGTAGTAGGCGGCCCTGCCCCAGTGGGTGGAGTTGCGCACCAGGACAAAGCCGATCCCTGAGGTTTTTGCCTTTTGCACCGCCATCTTCATGGCCTGGACCGACACTAGGTGCCCGGGCGCCAGATTGGCATCCAGGTGAGCGATCACCGGTGTTTCCTTGATCGCCTGGATTCGGCCCTGGGGCTTGATCTTTCCATTCCGCATGAGGGTAACGAATCCCGGGAGCATCCTCACCCCGTGGGAATCCACCCCGCACAGGTTGGCTTCGACCATGACTTCAGCCGAAATTTGAGAATTCTCCTTGGAGGTTCCCATGTTCTGGTAAACCTGTTCGACAAAGGCCAGTAGATCATTGACTTTAACGATTGATTTCATCTCTGCCACATGTTCTCTGAAAATGAAGATATTGCTTGGTAGCAGGGGCAATTCATGAAGTGCTCCTACGAGATTGCCCGGTCTTCCAAATGTAGGGGCGGTTCGGGAACCGCCCCTACTTCATCTTGGAAAGAACTTCCTTGTAGAAGTCGTAAATCCCCTTCTTGCCCGCTCCTCCGGTATAACCGGCCCGGACCATGAGGCGGATGAGGGGATGGAGTTTTCCTTTCTCCGACCCCAGTTCCCGGATCCGGTCCTCTTCCGAGCTGGCGTAGATCGCCCAGGAGCCTCCCATGTCGGCCAGCTCCAGGGGACCCATGGGCAGGTTGTAGCCGAGCTTCAGGGCCCTGTCGATCTCTTCCGGAGGGGCCACCCTTTCGTAAAGCATCTGCACGGCTTCCATGCGCATGGCGAAGTAGGCCCGGTTGGCCAGGAACCCGTAGCTGGCATCCCAGCACACGACGGGTTCTTTTTGCAGCAGGCGGGCCAGGTCTGAAGTTGCCGCCACCGTGTTCTCCGAGGTTTTGGCGCCCTTCACCACCTCCACCAGCTTCATCACCCCTACGGGGTTGAAGAAGTGCATGCCCACCACCCTGTCGGCTCGGTTGGTGGCCGAGGCGATCTCGGTGATGCTCAGGTAAGAAGTGTTGGTCGCCAGGATGGTGTGAGCCGGCGCATTCTCATCCAGCTTTTTGAAAAGCTCTTTCTTGATTTTGATATTTTCCGTCGCCGCCTCCAGGATGAAATCGGAGCCGGCGGCCGCTTTGGCCATGTCCGTGGTCCCGCCGATCCGGCTCATGAGCTCCTTCTTCTCTTCCGAAGTCATCTTGCCCTTGGCCACGAAGAACTTCTCCGTCCGCTGATCGATCCCCGCCAGGCCTTTGCTCACGAACTCGTCCTTGATATCCACCAAGGTCACGCTGCATTTCCCGATCCGGGCCATCAGTTCCCCGATCTGCGCCCCCATCAGCCCCGCCCCGATGACGGTGACCCTCTTGATATCGCTTACCTTCAGCTCGTTCATGTTTCCTCCTTTGGAGAGATTTTTTCCGGCACTCTTTTTCGGAACGAAGATGATCCGATTTTTTCGAGGTCAGTATAGGGAGAAGAAAGGCGGGGTGTCAAATGGAAAAATACATCTGGTTTGCTGAATGGGCGGGATATTCCTCCTCTGTTACCATCTACTCGGATGACCGGAATGGGTTTGCGGGTAAAAAAATCGACCGGGGAGTCGAATGGTTGGGCTCCTTTTCAAAGGATATTCTTGTAAACCCTTCCCTCCTGAATGATCAGGGAGATTTTCTCCTGGTACTGCTGGATGAGGGTGATGTCCTTCAGCAGGTCTCCCTGAACCAGGATGAAATCGGCCAGCTTTCCCGCTTCGATGGTCCCCAGGTCCTTTTCCCTTTTCAGGAGCTCCGCGTTCGTCTTGGTGGTAGCCACAATGGCACCCATCGGGCCCAGAACACGAGCCTTCAGCTCCAATTCCATTCCCTTGTAACGCTGCATGGGGCCGAGGAGATCGGACCCGGAAGCAATCTTCACCCCCAGCTTCTTGGCAATGGCCAACGTCTCGAGTCCCCGGTCCCGGGCCTCATTTATTTTTCTCACGTTATTCTCAGGAATGCCCATGCTTTTTCCCATGCGGGAAATCATCTCGTAAGTCACCAGAGTGGGGACCAGGAACGCCTTGGCATCTTTGATCGCCTTGGCCGCAGTTTCATCCAGGAGGTTCCCGTGCTCCAGCGTTCGAACCCCGGAGGACACGCAGTTGCGGATGGACCGGCTGGAGTACACGTGGGCGGCCACGTAGGTCCCCACAGCCTCGGCCTCGAAAACCGCGGCCCGGAGTTCATCCGGGCTGTACTGGGAGGTGTCGATCTCGTCGCTGGGAGACATGCATCCTCCCCCTCCCATGACCTTGATGAAATCCGCCCCTCTCCGGAGCTGTTCCCGGGCGCCCCGTCTCACTTCATCGACCCCGTCACAGATCCTCGTGGCCACTCCCGCCAGGTCTTGAGAGGGAGACCGGATTTCCGTGGGAAGCCGGAAGTCCCCGTGTCCTCCGGTCTGGGAAAGGGCGCATCCGGAAACGAACATCCTCGGCCCGGGAATCAAACCCTGCCTTTGGGCCTCCCGGTACCCCGCGTCCGCTCCCCCTGCATCCCGAACGGTGGTAAAACCCTGATCCAGGGCTTCCTGGATGACTTTCAGGGTCCGGATCACCAGCATGGAAGGATGGTACAACCTCTGCTGCTCCATGATGTTGGCGTCGACGGCGCTCAGATGAACATGGCCGTCGATGAGTCCGGGAAGCAGAGTCTGATTCCGGCAGTCCACTGTCTGGGCATCCGAAGGAACTCTCCCCGGCGAACCCCGGAGAACCTCCTTAATCCGATCACCCTCGACCACCACCGTTCCATTGGATACGGGATCAGCGCCCGTCCCGTCGATGATGACTGCATTTTTCAAGAC
>JAPLIW010000104.1 GCA_026388915.1 Deltaproteobacteria bacterium | reverse complement strand
ACTCCCTGGACCTGGCCCCAGGCGGTTTCCCAGGGGAAACTGGCCGCGGCGAATTTGTACCGTTCTCAACCCGTTCCTCTCAAGGACCTGACCCGGGTGAATTCCATGAACCTTCAAGGCCTGTCTCTTAACATGCTGGGGGCCTTCGTGGAGGGCTCTGAGGAAATTATTTATGCCCCGCCGGCTGGTAACATTCTCCGTGAAGTCTTCCTCCAGCAGGGCCGGATTGCCGGAGGGGCGCTGGTGGGAGATATCACCGGCGCGGGGCCCATGCATCACCTGATGATCCGCGGAGAGGACTCTGCTCAAGAAATTTCAAGACTCATCAAGCCTTCCTTCGGCCTCCTGCCCCGGGGTCTGTCAGACCGCGGCCTGGAGCGCAGAAGGGCCAGGCTCATTCCTGGAGAGGAAAAATAGCCATGTTGATCCGAAAAGATCTCTGTGTCGGCTGTGGACGGTGCCAGCCCTACTGTCCGGTGGGCGCCATCCATTTCGAAGAGCTGAAGAGCGTGGTGGACCAGGAGGTCTGTTACGAGTGCGGAACCTGCCTGCGGTCCGAGATTTGCCCGGTGGAGGCCATCGAGGAATCCCCTTACGTGTATGAGTATCCCCGGGCTTTGCGGAAATTCTTCAGCGACCCCAATGCGACACACGCCCTCACCGGCATCGCGGGAAGGGGAACGGAAGAGTCGAAGACCAATGATGTGATCAACCGGGTGGTACCGGGCGAAGTGGGGGTGGCCATCGAATTCGGGCGGCCCACCCTGGGAATGGACCTGACCAACATTCAGAAGGTCACTCGGGCCATGGCCAAAGCCGGCATCACCGAGATCGAGCCCGAAAACCCCTTCAATGACGTGATTCAGAACCATACCACCGGCGACTTGAAGCCGGAACTCATGGGCGAGAAGGTCCTGAGCGCGATCATGGAATTCAAGGTGAAGCGGGATCAGCTCGGCCATGTTCTTCGCACCATCAAACAGGCGGCCCGAGAAGTCGACAGCGTTTTCGTGGTGGATGTTTATACCCGTCTGGAGCCCGGGCTGACCGTTCCCAAGGAAGTGATTGAGGTGATCGAAGCCGAAGGGTACACCCGGCGGCCGAATGCCAAGATCAACATGGGCCTGGGAAGGGCCAACAAGAGGAAAGACGCATGACTCACAGCTTGCACCGCGAAGGACCCCTGGATCTGTTGAATAGGGAGTATGTTCTTTTTGTCTACCCGGCGAGGGGATTCAATTATGACGGCAGCGGGCCGAAAGCCAAACGCCTGGTAGAGATGCTCTTTCAACAGGGCCCGGCCAACCTGCTGGTGACCACCCTTCGGCGGAACATGTACAGCGGGATTTCCCAGGAGGAAATCCTGAACAGCATCAAAGATGGAGCCAAAATTTTCTGCGTTCTGGAAGACCGGGAAAAAATCAAGGATACTTTGGTTAAGATCAAGGAAATGGACGAGGGGATCTCCATCGTGATCAGCGGGGTCATCGAGCGGGTTCGGGAAGTGTCGGCCGAGCTCGGCCTGAACCCCCACACGATCAACCTCTCCCTGGGAATCCACGGGAAAACGGACCGCCTCCCGCCCGCGGACATCCGCCAGTTCACTACCATGTGCGGCCACGGCATGGTGTCTCCCATGTTGGTCCGGGACGTAATCCGCCGGGTCAAGACGGGAAAACTCAACCTCTGGGAGGCCAGCCTGATCGTCGCCGCCCCCTGCACCTGCGGGATTTTCAACCCCTGCCGGTCCGCGGAAATGCTTAAAGATCTGCTTCCCCTCTACACCGTGAATCGTCTGTAAACCACCGTGGAACGAAGCCCGTAGGGGCGACCCGCCGGGTCGTCCCTACATCGGAACGGAAGACAACGCCTCATTCCCCCTCACCCCCTTTGTAAAGGTGCCTCAAGGGCGAAGCCCGATCCTCAAGGCAACGAAGTTGCCGTTCCTAAAGCGGAGCGCTCCTCAACTGATGCCCTTGGCATGACGGTCCTCAAGGGGCCTTGCCCCCGATCCTTAAGTCCCTTTGGGCCGGTCTTTCAAGGTTGAATTTCATCCCCGACTGTGTGATACTGATAGAAAATAATCGAGGTTTGCAAAATGGGGCTGCTTAGCGATCTCCTCCGCGACCCGAGAACATTACCTTTTCTGCTCATTACCTACATTTATTCAATTGTTATTCATGAGTTGGCCCATGGTTGGGTGGCCAGCAAGATGGGGGACTCAACTGCTGAGTGGCTCGGCCGCCTAACCTTAAACCCTTTCAAGCACCTTGACCCGATCGGCACCCTAATGCTCTTCTTCTTCGGCTTCGGCTGGGCTAAACCTGTTCCAGTAAATTTCAACAATCTTCACCCTTTCCGCAAAGGGTTGATTATGGTTTCTGCCGCGGGAATTGTGGCCAATACTATTGCAGCCTTCATATGCTATTTTCTTTTAAATATTTTGCATCCAATGCCTTTCAGTATTCTTCATAAAGTTTTGGTTAGAACGGGTGATCTCAACATCATTCTGGCAGCTTTC
>JAPLIW010000130.1 GCA_026388915.1 Deltaproteobacteria bacterium | reverse complement strand
AAAGAAGATCACCCCTAAAGAAGTCCGGGAACTCCTCTCCAAAGCACCCGGCGTCAAGGTAGTGGATAATCCGGCCCTCAACGAATATCCGCTGGCCATCCACGCGGCCGGGCGGGACGAGACCTTTGTCGGCAGGATCCGTGAGGACGAGTCGATCCCCAACGGAATCAACCTGTGGGTGGTCTCCGACAACGTCCGCAAGGGTGCGGCCCTGAACGCCGTGCAGATCGCCGAGATTCTGATCGAAAAATACATCTGACCGCTGAAATCCCCCCCCCAACTCCAAAAAATCGATTTGGTTCCTTTTTTACGTCATTCCGGCGAAAGCCGGAATCCAGTGCTTTCGAAGCCTTACGAACTGACTGGACCCCGGTTTACACCGGGGTGACGGCTGAAATTCAATTTTTTCACACCTTCGGGGAGGGAAAGGGTGGGGGTGATTCAAAGGATTATTTCGCCGCCTCGGGGGGATAGGGGAGATTTCCGGGGGGCCATCGTCATGACCAAGGCCCCCAAGATTCCCGACAAGTCATGGCAAGGAAGGGACCGGCCCGGCTGATTTCGAGGCGGATCGAAGCAATCTCTTTTTTGTGATATGATGCCCAAATGAAATTCCTCCAAGACATCACCCTGGGGCAATACCTGCCGGGGCATTCATTCCTCCACCGGCTGGATCCCCGGACTAAATTTCTGTCCCTGCTGCTTTTGATGGTCGTCACCTTCCTGGTTCAGGAGCTTCGGGCCATGGCTTTCCTGTGGCTTTTCTTCTTTTTCTGTCTGATCCTCTCGGGTTTGTCCTGGGCTTATGTATTCCGCGGGGTGCGGTCTTTTCTCTGGCTTTTTCTGTTCACCGCCTGCCTCCATTTCTTTTTTACCCCCGGCCCTTCCCTCCCTCTCTTTCCGCTCGGGTTTATCAATATCACCTGGACCGGAGTCGCCAAAGGGCTTCTGGTGGCCGCCCAGCTCTTTCTGGCCATTCTTTTCTCTTCCCTGATGACTCTGACCACTTCCCCTCTTCAACTGGCCCAAGGGCTGGAGAAACTCCTCTGCCCCCTGAAACGTTTCCGGGTCCCGGTGGAAGATTTTTCCATGATGACCATGCTGGCCATTAAATTTATTCCCATTCTTCTGGGAGAAGCCAACCGGATCATCCGCGCCCAGAGCGCGCGGGGGGTGGATTTCGAATCGGGCGGCTTTTTTCAGCGAGTAAGAAATTTACTCCCCATCCTTACCCCTCTCTTTCACAGCGTCTTTAAAAGGGCCGACGATCTGGCCATCGCCCTTCTGGCCCGGGGATACATCAGCGGGGCCAAACGGACTCATCTCCATGATGCCAGAATGGCCGGGAGGGATTACGGGGTGCTGGCCTGCGTGGTGGGGTTTATGATTCTGGAGCTAAAACTCGGGGTGTAGGGTGTGGGGTGTAGGATTCGCATAGCCGGGTAGTCAATCTTGATGGCCTCGTAAAAAGTTTCTTGGATCGTCACCCCGGCGAAAGCCGGGGTCCAGACATTGTCCCCGCGGAAGCGGGGAACCATTAAGGAAAACCTGGATTCCGGCTTTCGCCGGAATGACGAATTCTATGGAATTTCGAATTTTTCCGAATTTATCAATATTTATTGGTCAATAAATATGGTTCATTGTTCATCACCCTGCAACCTTTAAGAATGGGACTTCATGAGAAAGAAAGAATTCAAGGGTCTGATTCAAGTCTATACGGGAAATGGGAAAGGAAAGACCACCGCGGCCTTGGGGCTGGCTTTGCGGGCGGCGGGCCACCGTTTTCGGGTTCTCATGATCCAGTTCCTCAAGGGAGGAATCGCCTACGGGGAGCTGAAGTCGGCGAAGAAGCTCTCCCCCTGCCTGACCATCGTGCCCATGGGGCGGGAATGCTTCGTGGACAAAAAGGACCCCCATCCCATCGACCGCCGGTGGGCCCGGAAAGGCTGGAAACTTTCGAAAGAGGCGGTTCAGAGTCAGAAATATCAGGTGGTTATTCTGGATGAGGTGAATGTGGCGGTCGATTACGGTTTGGTTCCCCTGGATGAACTCCTGGATTTGATGAAGAGTAAGCCCAAGAATGTCGAACTGATCCTGACCGGCCGGTGGGCCAAACCCGAAGTCCTCCGCCAAGCAGATTTAGT
>JAPLIW010000229.1 GCA_026388915.1 Deltaproteobacteria bacterium | reverse complement strand
AATCCCGGCATTCCTTTCTCCACGATCAAGGTGGAAAACCCTTTGTACCCCGCCTCCGGGTCGGTCTTGCAGAGAACCAGCACGAAATCGGCCCGGCAGCCGTTGGTGATGAAGGTCTTGGAGCCGTTCAGGACGTAGTGGTCTCCTTCCTTTTTGGCGACCGTGCGGATATGGGCCAGGTCCGATCCGGCGACTGGCTCGGTCAGGCCGAGAGCCCCGATTTTCTCCCCCTTCACCCCGGGGACTAATATTTTCTTCTTCTGCTCCTCGCTTCCGAATTTAGCAACGGCCGGAAGGACGATGAGGCCGTGCATCCCGAGCCCGGCCTCCACTCCTCCCGAGCGGATCCGGGTCGATTCCTCCACCCACACCGAGGCCATCAGGTAGTCTCCCCCCGATCCTCCGTATTCCTCCGGTATGAGGATCCCGTGCAGCCCCATCTCTCCCACCCTCCGGAAGACTTCGTCGGGAAAATCTTTCTTCGCCTCCCAATCCATGACGTGGGGAGCCAGCTCTTTTTCCACGAACCGCCGGCACTGCTGCCGGAAGATCTCGTGCTCTTCCTGGAAGGGAGTCAGCATGAATTTTTCGGCCATGGGTTTTTCACCTCTTCCTGTTCAGTTCATAGAGCAAGCGCAGGCCTTCCAGGGTCAAGAATTCGTCCACTTCCTCGATGGTCTTGGACTCCGCAGCGATGAGGGGAGCCAAACCGCCGGTCGCGATCACCTTGGGGTTGGTCCCCACTTCTTCCTTCATGCGGAGCACGATTTCATCGGTCAACCCCACATAGCCGAAAACGATGCCCGCCTGCATGGACTGCACGGTATTCTTTCCCACCACCCTCTTGGGCCTTTTCAGCTCCACCCGGGGGAGCTTGGAAGCCCGGATGAACAGGGCCTCGGCGGAGATCCCCAGCCCCGGGGCGATCGCCCCCCCCATATATTCCCCCTTGGGGGAAATGTAATCAAAGGTGGTGGCCGTTCCGAAATCGACCACGATCAGGCTCTGCTTGTACTTGTAATAGCTGGCCACGGCATTCACGATCCGGTCCGCCCCCACCTCGTAGGGGTTGTCCAGCAGAATGGGCATGGCCGTGTTGATCCCGAATTCGACTATCAGGGGTTTGAGATGAAAGTACTTTTCGCAGAGTTCCAGCTGGTGCGGTCCCTCTCGGTCCAGATGCGCCAGTTGTCCATCAGGCGGTCTCCGTCGTAAATTCCCAGAACCGTGTTGGTGTTGCCGACGTCGATGACTAAGAGCATGGGCTGGCCCCCCTTTACAAATGCGGAATTCGGATAAAGACTATTTACAAATCTATTGGACACAGATGAACACAGATAAAATATTCAAAAAACTTTCAAGCAGGCGACAAAGGACAAAGAAAAATTTTTCTAATCGCGTAGAATTGCCTAGATTTCAGTTTTAAAATCTGTGTTCATCTGTGTTTATCTGTGTCCCATTCTCATCGTTGTCCATTCGTCGGAGGCTCACGTCTCCGGCTATGAAGCGGCGGGTTTTCCCCTCCCCATCCAGTAGCAAAAGAGCCCCGTCGGTGTCAAGGCCCAAGGCCTGGCCGGAAAGGGTACCTTCCGGAGAGCTGAGGGTTACCTGTTTGCCGTTGATCCACGAGAGCCGGTTCCACTCCTCCCTCAACCGGGCGGAAAACCCTTCCCGGAGAAAGGCGGTATATTCCTTTTCCAGCTCCCGGAAGAGTCCGGCCGCCGCCGCGGCCCGGGAAATCTCTTTCCCGCTTTCGGCATGCAAGGAGGTGGCCGTCACTCCAAGGTCCGCGGGAAAATCTTCCCTTCTCCAGTTCACATTCACCCCGATGCCCAGGATGACGAACCGGACTTTGGAACCTTCCCCTTCCATCTCCGCGAGGATTCCGGCCAATTTCTTTCCCCGAAGGAATATATCATTGGGCCATTTGACAAGGCATTCCAGGCCCGAAACTCCGGACAAAGCCCTGGCGGCGGCCACCCCGGCGAGAAGAGTGATCTGGGGTGCATGGGAGGAGCAAATCGGGGGCCTCAATATTATGGAAAGGTACAGATTGGCGCCCGGGGGTGATTCCCAGGACCTTCCCCGCCTCCCCTTTCCGCGGGACTGGAAGTCAGCCAGGATGACGGTCCCCTCCCGGGCTCCGGTCCCCTCCCGGGCTCCCCCTCTGGCCCGGTCGTGCGCTTCCCGGTTGGTGGAGTCGATTTCGGAGAAGAAGAAAATCTCATTCCCAATCAGCCTGTCCCTACAGGTTTGGCGAAGGTCTTCAATCCACATCATAATAATTCATAGGGCATGGGGCAGAGAGCAGAGAGTAAAAAAATAGCGAAATTAGCTCATAACTCATGGCTTTTAGCAAATTGCAAAAAGTCTGCTGGTCCTGCAAGAAGTCCCCAAATGCGCTTTTCCGTCATTCCGGCGAAAGCCGGAATCCAGGGTTCCCGGTGAAAACCGGGATCCAGTCTTTGAGATGGTTCCCGACTTTCGTCGGGACGATGTCTGGACTCCGGTTTCCACCGGAGTGACGAATCATTAGGAGGAGCTAAAATTGTTGGAAAAAGATGTCCTGATCATTGGGGCAGGAATTTCAGGGATCACGGTGGCGTTGGAACTGGCCCAGTTGGGCCTCTCCCCTA
>JAPLIW010000465.1 GCA_026388915.1 Deltaproteobacteria bacterium | reverse complement strand
GTCCCCCAAAGAAATCCTCTTGTTTCTGGAGAATGACCTCGCACTTCTCGGGGCCGGTGAAACGGAGGACCATGGTCAATTGATCCAGTCGGTCGGGGATCTCGGCTTTGTTGTTTCAACGAATCGGGATAGGGGAAGGTCTCACGACCTTCGCCCTCCCACACCACCAGGGCATACGGGTCCGTACCCGGCGGTTCTCATAGCCTTGCCTAATGCCTGATGCTGATTCAACAGGCCTAAGAATCCTTTCCCAGCAAAGAAACGATTGGTTAAGGCAATCTTCAACGGTTTCATGTTGGACAACGCCCAAGGCCCCTTGCGGGATGCCGCAACCATCCGGGCCTGATCGCCACTTACCCCCAAACGAAGGAGATTCTTATATCGGGTGTGGCAGTTGTTAATCCACTGCTTAGCCACGAAACATCGCAACCTTCTCCGAATCCAGCCATCCAGATCCTGGAGAACACTCAGCGTCTCCACCAGACGGAAATACCCCATCCATCCCCGCAGGTATTCCCGCAACTCCTGGATTACCTGCAAGAGGGATACCCCTCGGGACCGCCGAGTTATCCCCCGGACCCGATCCTTAAACCGGTCCAGAGACTTTTCGGTCGCTTTGACCTTCAGGGTCTTTCCAGAAGTAAACCCAAATCCCAGAAAGCCCCTCTCGTGGTAGCGAGCAACTGCGCTCTTCTCCCGATTCACGCTAAGCTTTAAGCGTTTGAATAGAAACTCCTCGATGGAAGCAAATACCCGTTCTCCGGCACGCTTCGACTTGACGTAAATATTCGCATCATCGGCGTACCGGCAAAACCGGTGTCTTCTCCGTTCCAGCTCCTTATCCAGTTCGTCCAGAAGAATGTTGCTTAGCAGCGGGGACAACGGACCTCCTTGCGGGGTCCCTTCCCACCGCTCCTGTACCACCCCGCTTACCATAATCCCGGCTTGCAGATACCTGCGGATGACCCGGAGAACTCGCTTGTCCCCTATCCTTCTGGCCAGCTTCCCCATTAGAATATCATGGTTCACCCGGTCGAAGAACTTCTCCAGATCCATGTCTACAACCCATTCGTATCCCTCCGCAATATACCTCTTCGCCTGCTCCACCGCCTGATGCGCCCGGCGCCGGGGGCGAAAACCATAACTGTGATCGGAAAACGTCGGATCATAGACGGGATCGAGAACCTGCAGGATCGCCTGCTGGATCAATCGATCCAAAACCGTGGGTATCCCAAGCCGTCGGGTGCCCCCACCCGGTTTGGGAATCAAAACTTCCCTAACCGGCTGGGGTTGGTACTCTCCTCTCAGCAACTCTCCCCGAATCCGCGGCCAGCTTTCCTTCAGGTAGCCCGTTAAATCATCGACGGTCATTCCGTCGACGCCAGGACTCCCTTTGTTTGCCCGGACCCGCTTCCATGCCCGAATCAGATTCCCCCTTTCTACAACCTGCTCCATCAGACCAACCAACATGGGTTCGGCTTTCTCCGATGCCGGGACCGCTTGACGCACCTTCTCCCCTTCCCTTCGGGCTTCACCCGCAGAGCTTGAAGGAAGGCCTTCTTTTAACAAAGAAAGTTGCTGCATCCCCACAATCCCGAATCTTTGAGCCTCACCACCGGCTACATGTTCAGCCCTTCATCCCGCTCTTGCAGGACTACTACGGCCTCTGCTGACTTCTGGAAACCCTTCAGGATTCCTCACGAAATCCTTAGTCCCTTGACAGGTCTCCAGACCTCCCCGGGTAAGAATAACCACCTTCCCCCCACACCCGCCGCATTTACTGCACCCCCGCTTGATGGCTACGGGCTTTGCTTTGTCACGTAAGCTCGCCCCAATGATGCAGCCTGATATGCGATTCGTGTTCCTCGGATCGGGGTTTTGCCTCCGGCTTCTTTCAGGCTCCACCTCGCGATGGATCGTACCCTTGCCTTCGGCTAACCGTTTCCGCCATCAGGACCGGTAGGGGACTTCCACCCCCAAATGATTACTCATGCCGGGCACACGTCATGACCTCCGGCAGAGCCGGAGGCTTGAAAACCGTGAACCGCTCAAAGCGGATTGTTAATACATTGCCCACCTAAAGGTGGGACCTATTCAATGAGGTTTAATTGATCGATACGTCGATCTTCTTTTTCTTGGGTCTTGATATATTCGCGAATCAAAGTTTCATCCTTACCAACCGTTGAAACAAAGAACCCTCGTGCCCAAAAATGTTGATTGGTAAAATTCTGCCTTCGCCCCATATAAACCCTTGCGAGGTGAATCGCACTCTTCCCCTTTATGAAGCCAACTACTTGGGATTCGGAATATTTGGGCGGTATGGAGATCAGCATGTGAACATGATCTGGTCGAAGATGCCCCTCAAGAATCTTACACCCCTTTTGCATTGCCAGGTCCTTTAACCATGTCCCCATGTGCTCTCTCAATTTACAAAACATCACTTTTTTCCGGTATTTGGGTATCCATACGATATGGTACTTGCATTCCCATAGCGTAT
>JAPLIW010000280.1 GCA_026388915.1 Deltaproteobacteria bacterium | reverse complement strand
AACCCGCAAAATCCGCAATGGCCGGACCGGGACCGGTTCGTTCTCTCTGCCGGACACGGTTCGGCCCTCCTCTATTCTCTTCTCCATCTCACCGGATATTTGCCCCTGGAGGAGCTCAAACACTTCCGCCAGTGGGGAAGCAAAACGCCGGGGCATCCCGAGTACCGGGAGACTCCCGGGGTGGAATGTACCACCGGGCCCCTGGGCCAGGGTTTCGCCATGGGCGTGGGAATGGCCATGGCCGAGCGTTTCCTGGCTTCCCACTTCAATCGCCCCGGGCATGAAATCATCGCTCATTTCACCTACGGGCTGGTCAGCGACGGGGACCTCATGGAAGGCGTGGCCGCGGAAACGGCCTCTCTGGCGGGCCACCTGAAGCTGGGGAAGTTAATCTACCTCTACGATAATAATTCCATCACCCTGGCGGGGGAGACCGAGCTGGTCTTCACCGAGGATGTGACCAAACGGTTCGAGGCCTATGGCTGGCATGTGCAGGCGGTGGAAGACGGGAATGACCCGGAGGCTATTGCCAGGGCAGTCAAGAGAGCCCGGGAAGAAAGTTCCCGCCCGTCCCTCATCTCCGTAAAGACGCACATCGGGTTTGGAAGCCCCCGCAAGCAGGATACCTTTGAGGTTCATGGCTCTCCCCTGGGAGCCGAAGAAGTTGCGGCCACAAAGAAAAACCTGGGATGGCCTCCGGACCCCAAGTTTTACATCCCCGGAAAAGCTAAGGCCCAATTCCAAAAAGCCCTGGGCCTGGGGGAACGGTCGGAATCAGAGTGGAGGGCAAAGCTGGATTCCTACGGAAAAGCTCATCCCGAATTGCTCGAGCAATGGAACCGATGGATGAATCTGGAACTTCCGCGCGGATGGGAGAAGGAGATCCCTGTTTTTCCGCCGGATCCCAAGGGGGTAGCCACCCGGGCCGCGGGGGGAAAGATCATGAATGCCCTTGCCCCTCATGTCCCTTTTCTCATCGGGGGCTCGGCCGACCTCAACCCTTCCACCAACACGGTCCTCAAGGGACGGGGAAATTTCCAGCCTCCCCGCACGGAGGAAACCACCGTGCAGGGCGCCGAGTCGGGTCCATGGAGCTATGCCGGGGCCAACATCCACTTCGGGGTCCGCGAGCACGCCATGGGCTCGATTCTGAACGGAATGGCCCTTCACGGCGGAATTCTTCCCTACGGTAGTACCTTCCTGATCTTCTCCGACTACATGCGGCCGTCGATCCGCCTGGCTGCCCTGATGAAACTCCGGGTCATCTATGTGTTCACCCATGACTCCGTCGCCCTGGGAGAGGACGGTCCTACCCATCAGCCCGTGGAGCATATCGCCGGCCTCCGCGCCATTCCCGGCCTCACCGTCATCCGCCCCGCGGATGCCAATGAAGCCGCGGAGGCCTGGAAGATCGCTGTCCAGCATAAGGAGGGACCGGTGGCCCTGCTCATGACCCGCCAGGCCGTCCCGGTCATCGATCGCATGCAGTTTGCCCCCGCAGAAGGACTTCGCCGGGGGGCTTACGTCCTAGCGGATTCCCAAAGTGGCCCCCCGGAAGTCATTCTCCTGGCCAGCGGGTCTGAAATTCAGCCCGCGTTGACGGCTTATGGGAAACTCAAAGAAGACGGGGTTTCCGCCCGCCTGGTGAGCATGCCCTCCTGGGAGCTTTTCGATAAGCAACCGGAAGATTACAAACTCCAAGTCATTCCGCGAGAAACCCTCCTGAGGGTTTCCATCGAGGCGGGCGCCACCCAGGGGTGGCATAAGTATTTGGGGACGGGGGGAGAAGCCATCGGGATCGACCATTTCGGCGCGTCGGCCCCGGCCAAAGTCCTTCTTGAAAAGTTCGGGTTTACAGCAGAAAATATTGTCAGCAGGGTGAAAGCACTTCTTGGCTCAAAGGCAAACAAAAAGACCAGATGGGACACAGATGAACACAGATGAACACAGATTTTATATTCTAAAACGACCTAAAGACAAAAGAATTAATGGGACGCGGATAAACACGGATGAACACGGATCGAACGAATGATTTAAAAAAAAGGTCGGGGATTCAACGGACCGAAAGACGAGCGCTTTTGTGTATCGATTACTCTGAATCTTTTATCCGTGTTCATCCGCGTTCATCCGTGTCCAATATTTTTTTCTTTTTAAATTCTTATCTGTGTTCATCTGTGTCCAATTAAAATTTTTTTAAATCATTCTATTTTCTCTGTGTCCTCTGTGTCTCTGTGGTGAATATAAAGGAGAAAAAATGAAAGCGAATCCGATCAAGAAACTGCTGGACATCAACGAGAGCATCTGGCTGGACAATCTGAGCCGGAACCTGATCCGCTCCGGCGGACTCCAGCGGTTGATCGATGAAGACGGCGTGACCGGGGTCACCTCCAACCCCACCATATTCCAAAAAGCGATTTCGGGCTCCCAAGACTACGATGAATCCCTTCGCGGCTTTCTCGAAGAAGGGGTGAGGGACGAGAAGGAACTCTTTCTGGGTCTGGCGACGGAAGATGTGTCCCGGGCCGCCCAGCTGTTCTGGCCGGTCTACCTTCGGAGCGGCGGACTGGACGGGTTTATCAGCATCGAGGTATCGCCCGACCTGGCGAACCACACGGAGAAAACCGTGTCCGAGGCCAAAAGACTGTTTTCGGCCATCGGCAGGAAAAACATCCTCATCAAGGTGCCCGGGACGAAGGAAGGGCTTCCGGCGATTGAAGAGCTGACCGCCGAGGGGGTGAACGTAAATGTCACCCTCCTCTTCTCGGTCAGCCGCTATGAAGACGTGGCCGATGCATACTTGCGCGGGCTGGAGAAGAGAGTCCGCCAGGGAAAGCCGGTCGATGAAGTGGTGTCGGTGGCCAGCTTTTTCGTGAGCCGCGTGGACACCCTGGTGGACAGGCTTCTGGAATCCCGTTTGCCTTCCGCCGCCTCCGAGGAGGAAAGAGAGAAAATCAAATCCCTCCTGGGCAAGGCGGCCGTGGCCAACGCCAAGCTGGCCTACAAAAAATACCGGAAGATCTTCAGCGGAGAGCGTTCCCGCGCCCTCCCCAAGGCCCGCGTCCAGAGGATCCTGTGGGGAAGCACGGGGACCAAGAATCCTGCGTACAGCGACTTGAAATACGTGGATGAATTGATCGGCCGCGATTCGATCAATACCCTGCCGGACGCCACGCTGAAAGCCTACCTCGACCACGGCCAGACCAGAGTCACGATCGACAAGGGGGTAAAAGAGGCCGAAGGGCTCTTCCCCCGGTTGAAAGAGCTGGGTATTGACATGGACCGGGTTACCGAAGACCTGGAAAAGGAAGGGGTGAAGCTTTTTTCCGATTCCTTCTTCGCCCTCCTGAAAGAGATCGCCCAGAAGAGGGATGCCTTCCTGGCGGCAAAGCCCTAATCCTGCTGTTGTGCCCCGGAAATAAGCTGCCAAATTCGAACCCTGGTGCCAGGAGCCGACACACTGGGAAAAGGGATGGTGAAACTGCTTCATTCCGAATTCCGCATTCCGAATTCCGCATTCGGGAATCGCCTGATTGTTTTCACCCGCTACCCCGAACCCGGGGAATCCAAGACCCGACTGATTCCCGCCCTCGGCCCCCGGGGAGCGGCCGACCTCCACCGGAAGATGACCGAGCACACCCTGTCCTGGGCCCGCAGGTGGAAGGAACGCTTCCCGTCGTCGCTGGAAGTCCATTTCACCGGAGGGAGCGAGGAGTCTTTTCAAAAATGGCTCGGCCCGGACCTTTCTTCCCGTCCCCAGCCCGGAGGAGACCTGGGCGACCGTATGCATGAAGCCTTTCATCAGGCTTTCCAGGAAGGGGTGGAGAAGGTCGTCATCGTGGGGACCGACTGCCCGGGGCTCAATGAAGACCTTTGCCAGAAGGCGTTTGAAGAGCTTGACCGGAATGAAGTTGTCCTGGGGCCAGCCAAGGATGGTGGATATTATCTAATCGCACTGCGAAGGCCGACGGAAGAGCTTTTCCGGGGAATCCCCTGGGGAACCGGCGAAGTTCTGGCGAAGACCCTCGAGACGGCTCGGCGACTGGGCCTTCGCGTATCCCTTCTGAAGACTCTGGACGATGTGGACCGCCCGGAAGACCTGCCGGTCTGGGAGAAATTCTCATCCACCCCCTCCCTCCCCTCCCCCCTCATTTCCATCATCATCCCCACCCTGAACGAAGAAGAGAACATCGAGGCCTGCCTGGCGAGCTGTCGTACCTCCCCCAACACGGAAACGATCGTCGTGGACGGCGAGAGCCGGGATCGGACCGTGCAAATCGCCCGATCCTTGGGGGCGCGGGTAATCCTGTCATCCCCCGGGCGAAGCCGCCAGATGAACCTGGGAGCCCGGGAAGCTTCCGCCGAACTTTTGCTCTTCCTCCACGCCGACACCCGTCTTCCAGTAGGGTTCGCGGATTCCGTCAGCGAAGTTCTCTCCCGGCCGGGAACCGTCGCCGGCGCTTTCCTCTTCCGCCTCGATGCCCGGTCCCCCAGTCTTTCCTTCATCCAGAGAGTTGCCAACTGGCGTTCCCGCCGGTTCCAGCTTCCTTACGGGGACCAGGCCATCTTTCTCAAAAAGGTTACCTTTGAGGAAATGGGCGGGTATCCTGAAATGCCCATCATGGAGGACTATGAATTCATCCGCCGGCTGAAGAGGACGGGACGGATCTATACCGCTCCTCTCCCGGCCGTCACCTCCGCCCGCCGCTGGATGGAAGTGGGGGTGTGGAAAACGACCCTCGTCAATTGGGCTATTGTCACTGCCTATTCCCTGGGCGTTTCACCTGCCACCCTCGCCCGATGGTATCGAAAAAGGCGCTAATCGGTCGCTCGAAGGGCCCTCCTTTTTTATCGGTCCGCTTCTCCGGAACCAGTCTTCAAAAAGGTTTATGCAAAAACCTCCTTGATATCGGCTTCAAGTTTATATAAGATTTGCCTATCCCATTCTGGACAGGGAAAAACCCGGAAAGGAGGAAGGAATGAGACGATGAAGCTTTCAGGAAAGGTAGCGATTATTACAGGAGCCAGCAAAGGGATCGGGAAAGGGATCGCGGTCCGCTACGCCCGGGAAGGGGCTTCGGTGGTCCTGGCCAGCCGGTCCATGGATCTGCTCACTTCCATTGCCGGGCAGATCCACCAAGAGGGAGGGAAAGCTCTGGCCCTGGAAGTCGATGTGAGGCGCCATGAGAGCGTTGAAGCCATGGTGGACAAAACGGTCAAGCAGTTTGGCCGTCTGGATATTATGGTCAACAACGCCGGAATCTCCATGGCCCAACCGTCCGAGGATCTGTCCCCCCAGGATTGGCAACGCGCCCTGGACACGGATCTCTCCGGGGTATTTTTCGGATGCCAATGCGCCGCCCGGAGGATGATTCCCCAGGGGGGAGGTTGCATCATCAACATCACTTCCGTCTATGGGCTGGTGGCCGCTCCGGGAAGGGCCGCCTATTGTGCCAGTAAAGCGGCGGGTAATATGTTAACCAAAGTCCTGGCCGTCGAGTGGGCGAAGAAGAACATCCGGGTAAACGCCATCGCCCCTGGTTACTTCCGGACCGAGTTGGTTCAGGGTGTCATCGATAAAGGCATGCTTCCCTTGGGGGCCATCGAAAAGAGAACCCCCCTGGGCCGGATCGGGGAAGTGGACGATCTTCTCGCCCTGGCGGTTTACCTGGCCAGCGACGAGTCCAGCTTCATGACCGGTTCCGTGATCAACATCGACGGAGGCTGGGAAGCGTACGGATACCTCTAGGAGCTGCAGGGGCCATTCATGAATTGCCCCTACGGGAGATCCGCGGAGGAGAAGCCCATTTGAACAGGCTGACTTGTACAAAATGCAACCGAAGTTATTCCCCGGGGGAGAAAATCTGGAAATGCGCCTGCGGCGGGTTGCTGGACCTGGAGTTTGAGTCGGCCTTCCCCATCGAAAAAATCAAGTCCCGGAAACCCACTCTGTGGAGATACCGGGAAGCCCTCCCGATTTCGAGGGACCAGGATATCCTTTCCTTCGACGAGGGCTTCACCCCGCTCGTTCCGGTCGACTTCGACGGCCGGAGGGTCTGGATCAAGCAGGATCACCTCTTTCCCACCGGCTCTTACAAAGACCGGGGCGCTTCGGTCCTCATGAGCAAGGTGCAAGAACTGGGGATCTCCCGGGTCGTCGAAGATTCCTCGGGAAACGCCGGGTGCGCCATCGCCGCTTACAGCGCCAGGGGAGGAATTCAGAGCGAAATCTACGTCCCCCAGAATTCCTCCCCCGGGAAACTGGCCCAGATTGAAGCTTACGGGGCGGTTTTGAAGAAGATTCCGGGGTCCCGGGAGGAAACGGCCCGCGCCGTCTGGACCGCCGCGCAAAAAGATTATTACGCCAGTCACTCCTGGAATCCCTTCTTCTTTCACGGGACCAAGACCTTCGCTTTCGAGGTGTGGGAGCAGCTCGGCTGGAAAGCCCCGGATACGGTCATCCTCCCGGTGGGAAACGGAACGCTTCTTCTGGGGGCCTCCATCGGGTTCGGGGAGCTGCTGGAAGCGGGCATGATCCGGGAAACCCCCAGGATCATCGCGGTTCAATCGGTTCACTGCGCCCCGCTGGCCAAGGCCTTTCGGGAGGAGCTGAAGGAGATTCCGAAGATTCAACCCCAAGACACGCTGGCCGAGGGGATTGCCATCGCCGAACCCGTGCGGGGAAAACAGATCATTGAGGCGGTCAAAAAGAGCGGGGGCTTATTTATTTCGGTTCCTGACCGGGAAGTGAAGAGCGCCCTGCGGCTGGTCAGCCGGAAGGGTTTCTACATCGAGCCCACCGCCGCGGCCACGGTGGCCGGAGTCCTCCAATATTTAAGGAATTCGGACCCCGAGGAAATCATCGTCTCCGTTTTCACCGGCCACGGGCTCAAGGCGACGGAAAAAATGTTAAAAATTCTCGAAGAACCCGGAACTGCTTAGCCACAGAGGACACGGCGAGGCAAAGCCGCAACCAGAATGGTAAGCTTTGCTTGAGACTACGCGCCGCCCAGAAATCCCCCCTTCGCCCCCCTTTTCTAAAGGGGGGTTGGGGGGGATTTCAGAGACCTGTTTCCAAACTGAATATTCTTTACAAAATTTAGAGACTCTGTATATGAGTATTACAGAGATGTTAATGCCGTGAATCAGAATAGCCTTTCAACACTCAAAGCTCCAATCACTCTTACCAGGCGCTCCTATTTGTCCTTAATATTTTGGCCCTGAAACCTTGGTGACCTTGGTGGCAAAATTTTTTTGATATTTTAGTCTTTTTTGGGC
This sequence comes from Deltaproteobacteria bacterium, assembly GCA_026388915.1. Taxonomy (GTDB): domain Bacteria; phylum Desulfobacterota; class SM23-61; order SM23-61; family SM23-61; genus SM23-61. The sequence goes on along the minus strand of JAPLIW010000280.1, from coordinate 1,462 downwards.
TAAGCTATTTCAAGAGTCCGGGCAAAAATGAGGCTTCCCATGCGTTTCGGCAGTGTCGATCTTTTCGTGGATTTCGGGGACTGGAAGTCCCGCATGGGCCGTCCCCTGGGCAACGAAGGGTTTCTAAAAGCCCTGCTGACCCACGGGAGCTTCGATACCTACCATTTCTTCTGCCCCGACCTGAACCATATGGAAAAATTCCGGGACCGCCTGCCCAAATTCATCCCCGATCCCAAGCTCCAGGAACGGGTTCAAACCAGCCTCCAGGTGGCCCTGGCGGAAACCCTTCGCGACCAGGAATTCCAGGTGTTTCACCAGGGGGACTTCACCTACGGCATGTCCTATCTCATCGGATTGCGGAACCGGCTGGCCCGGGCTCCTTTTCCCGTCACCGGGGCGACTCATTCCATCGATTCCATTTACATGAATTCCCGCTACCTGGAATTAATCCTGGCCGGCCTTGCTCCGTATGACGGGATCGTCTGCACCAGCCCCAGCGCTCTGCGGGCCGTGGAAAAGGGGCTCAACTGGGTGGGCCGACAGCTCCGGGAGAGGACGGGGGTGACGTTTCACACCCATGTGCGCCTCGAGCAAATTCCCCTGGGCATCGACGAAGCCTTCTTCCAGGAAGAGGACCGCAAGGAAGCCCGGGCCTTCTTCCGCCTGCCGCCCGATTCCGTCGTGGCCCTTTCGGTCGGGCGGATCTCCCTGCGCCACAAGGCCGATTGGGCTCCGCCCCTGGAATTGATCGGCCAGATGGAATCCCGCAAGGAGCTGCGGAACATCCTTTTCATCATCGCCGGCGGGGGCCAGGCCTCGGACGTGGCCCTCCTGGAATCGATGATTAAGCAGATGGGCCTGGAGAAGAAGATCCTGATCTTTCCCAACTTCCAGCCCGAGGTGAAAAGAAAGCTGTATCAAGCCTCCGATTTCTACCTCTCCATCGTCGATAACTTTCAGGAGACTTTCGGGCTGTCCATCCTGGAAGCCATGGCGTCGGGGCTTCCGGTTATCCTCTCCGACTTCAGCGGGTACCGGGAATTCATTGCCGAGGGCCGGGAGGGTTTCCATATTCCCACGATCTCGACCGAGGGGCTGCCGGAATTCCTCCGGGATAATATGGGAATTCTGGACCCCTCCATGGCGCGGCTTTACCTCTCCCAGATGGTGGCGGTGGACCTGGAAAAATTGAGGATCGCCATTCTTCAGCTAGGCCGGGATGAGAATCTTCGGTTCCGCATGGGGGGAGCGGCGAAGTCACGGGCCTTCTCCTACCGCTGGTCGAATATCATCCGTCTCTATGAGCATTTCTGGGCGGAGGTGAAAGAGCAAGCCCGGCATTATGGCCAGAAACCCCTCGAGCCGCCCGATATCCTGGTCGGAGACTTCTCCGCAACGTTTTCCCACTATCCTTCCCGGCGTCTGTCGGCCGCGCATGAAGTCAGCCTGACGGATTACGGAC
>JAPLIW010000013.1 GCA_026388915.1 Deltaproteobacteria bacterium | reverse complement strand
TGAACTCAAAAAAGAGGGGATTCCTGCTTCACCCCAATTTGCGATCCAGGTATCATATGAAAATGAAGTTATTGGGGAATATTTTGCTGACATGCTCGTAGACCATAAGGTAATCGTCGAAGTGAAAGCCGCAAAGAGCTTGACTGCGGAAAGCGAAGCCCAACTGTTGATGGTCTCGTAAAAAGTCCCTTGGAGCGTCACCCCGGCGAAAGCCGGGGTCCAGAATATCTTGAAATTAATGGATTCCGGCTTTCGCCGGAATGACGAATTCTATGGAATTCCGAGTTTTTACGAATTCATCAACTGTTGAATTACTTAAAAGCCACCCAAATGGAGGTCGGTCTGCTCTTGAATTTTGGCCCGAGACCTGGGATTAAACGGAAAACTTTTGATAATTGGCGTAAGTAGAATTCATTCCCAAAGGAGATCGCCTGAGAGCCCTTTTTGGCATAATCTCGTGGGTGGCGGCTTTAACTCATATTTTTTTATTCCGTAATCTGTGTTAATCTGTGTTCATCTGTGTCCCATTAAGAAAGTCTTTTATCCTTGTAGCCGCTCTTTTTCGTTCAATAAGATTGAACATCCTTGTTTATCTGTGTCCCAATAAGAATATATGATGAAAATCCTTGCCAAGCATTTCTGGGTTGTTCATGTGGTCTTTGTGGCCTGCGTGGCCTGGCTCGCTTCCTACCTCTTTATCCTGCTCATCGAAGACCGGATCGTCACCCTGCCGCGGGCCAACGCCGCGAGGAAATCGTCTCCCCCCGCGGGGAGCGCTTCCGAACCTTACGACAAGTATTCCTCCGTCACGGAACGCAATATCTTTAGCCCCGGGGACCGGGGACAAAAATTGCTTCCCCTGGAGGATAACAGGTCTTCCGCCCTCGCCGGAGGGCTCGCCGGGGGAAACAAGGGGTCTTCATCCGGAAACTACATCCTGATGGGAACCATAACCGGCCCGGGGGGGAATTCCTGGGCCATCCTGCAGGAAAAGGGAAGTCGCAAGCAGCAGATCTTCCGGGTTCAGGGGAATATCGACGGCGGGAAGATCGTCAAGGTATCCCGGAATCAGATCCAGATCGAACGGGACGGGAAAAGGGAAACCCTGAGCCTGTCCGAGGAGGAGGCCGGTTCCCGGCCCGCGGGCAAACTCCTTCCCCCGACGAGCCCAGCGCCCTCCAAAGGGGAAGAGGTAAAGAAACTGTCGGCCAACCGGTTCCTGGTAAACCGCGAGGACGTGAGCGCGGCGGTGGGGAATATCAACCAGTTCATGACCCAGGCCCGGCTCAAGCCCCATTTCGAGATGGGAAAGCCGTCGGGCTATTCCGTCTCCGAGGTCGCGCCCGGCAGCCTGATGGAAAAACTGGGCTTGAAGAACAACGACATCATAAAAAAAGTGAACGGCATGCTGGTCAGCCGCCCGGAAGAAGTCATGCAGGCGTATGCCCAGCTTCAGCGGGATTCCAACATCGAGGTGGAGATCGAGCGGGGCGGGCGCGCCGAAGTTCTACGGTACGAGATCCGGTAACCTTTTTAATTGCTTAGGAAATTATAAAAGTCTCTGCGCCCTCCGAGGATGAAGAAAAAATCAACCGCAGAGTACGCAGAGATCGCAGAGCAAACAGATTGAAATGCTGGAATGCTGGAATAATGGAACAATGGGTTTGGGTATTTTTATTTTTTGCCCATCATTTCAATATTCCATTATTCCTTTTTTCCATGCCCTACGGCCTCTGCGGTTAAGTTTTTTTAATTCCGTAGGGGCGGGTTTCAACCCCCTCCTGCGAGGTGATTTTTGGCAGGGAGAATCCTTATGAAAGAATTGATCAAACGTTTGATGTTGGCCTTCTTCCTGCTGGGAGTGATGACCCTGGCTCTGGGATGGGTCTGGCACGCGCAGGGCCAGGAGCGGAAGACGCCGGAAGTCCAGATCCCCAAGAAGCCCCTTCCGGAGGACGCCCTGATTACCATGGACTTCCAGGACGCGGACCTCAACGTAGTCATCAAGTTCATGGGGGAACTCACCGGGAAGAATTTTCTGGTGAGCGATCAGGTTCGGGGCAAGGTGACCGTCATCTCCCCCCGGAAGATCACCGTCCGGGAGGCCTACAAGATTTTCGAGTCCGTGCTGGAGATGAACGGCTACACGGCCGTTCAGGGGGACGATGCGATTAAGATCATCCCTTCCGCCATGGCCCGCCAGTCGGGCCTGGAGATCCGGGAAGGGAAAGAGGCTAGGACCGTTCCCCCGGAAGACCGGATGATCACCCAAATCATCCCCCTGGAGCACGCCTCGGCGGAGGAAGTGCGCAACCTCTTTGCTTCCTCGGTCTCCAAGGAGGGGATGATCATTTCCTACAAACCGACCAACCACCTCGTCATCACCGACCGGGCTTCGAACATCCACCGCCTCCTCAAAATCATCGAACAGATCGACGTGCGGATCGTGGAGGAGAAGATCACCGTCTTTCCCCTGGAATACGCTTCGGCGAAGAGCCTGGCGGACAAAATGAACCAGCTCATGGCCGGGGACGCGCGGCAGCCCGCTGCGGGGAAACCTCCCGCTGCGGTTGCCGCACAGCGGGTGGTGAAGATCATCCCGGAGGAGCGGACCAACAGCCTGATCGTCCTGGCCAGTGAACAGGACACCCAGGAGGTCCAGAAGCTCATCTCCCAGTTGGATACGGAGGCTCCCAAGGGGAAGAGCCAGCTCCATGTGCGCTACCTGGAGCATGCCCGGGCGGAGGAACTGGCCAAGGTCCTGAACTCCATCGTCACCGGAAAAGCAAAAACGGCGGCCCCTCCGGGCCGGCAGCCCCAGGCCGGGGCGGCGCCGGAAGAGGCCTCGATCACCGCCGACAAGGCCACCAATTCCCTGGTCATCACCGCCTCTCCCCAGGAGTTCAAGGAGTTGGAGGAAGTCATTGCCAAGCTCGACATGATCCGCTCCCAGGTCCTGGTGGAATCCATGATCGCCGAAGTCTCCATGGAAAAGGCCCTGCAGATCGGCGTGGACTGGAGGATCATGGATCAGCCGGTGGAGGGGAGCGTTCGGGGGTTCGGCGGGAGTGATTTCGGGCTGATCAGCGGAGCCCAGAGCGGGGTTTACCCCAGTTCTGCCGGCGACACGGGTCTCCTGGTGGGGCTGGCGAAAGGCTTCATTACGGTGGGGGGAGTTCAGGTTCCCAACATCGGGGTCCTGGTCCGGGCCTTCCAGAAGGACACGGATGTGAACGTCCTCTCCACGCCCCACCTTCTGACTATGGACAACGAGAAGGCCAAGATTATCGTGGCGGACAACGTCCCCCTCCTGAAATCCGACCTCACCACTGCGCTGGCCACGGCGACCACGACGACTTCCAACCTCGCCGTGTCCCGAACTTACGAGTATAAAGACGTCGGTATTCAACTGGAGATCACCCCCCACATCAGCAAGGGAAACATGGTCCGCCTGGAGATTTCCACTGAGGTGAGCAACATCCTGGCCATCGACCCGGCCAACCCGGGTTTCGTGACCACCCGCAAGCGCCAGGCTACGACCACGGTGGCCGTGGACAACGGGCAGATCGTGGTCATCGGGGGCTTGATCCGCGACGAAAGCTCCGACACGACCAAAAAAGTGCCTTGCGTGGGAAATGTTCCCATCCTGGGCTGGATGTTCAAAAACTTCGCGGGATCCAGCGCCAAGACCAATCTCCTGATCTTCATCAGCCCCCAGATCATCCGGTCGGCCGAGGACCTGGAAAAGGCCACTTCCAAGAAAAAGAAGGAGTCCGAAGAGAACCTGCAGAAGCTGAAGAAAGAGCGGGAGAAAGAGGTGCAGGATACCATCGAGAAACTGATTAAATAATCAATGGGACGCGGATGAACACGGCTAAGAAAGTGCCTAAAGTCCGGAGTGCCTAAAGTGCCTAAGATTAAAAACAGAGCTTTATCGTCTTTGACTTTGAACTCCGTACGGGCGCGCGGCAGCGCGCCCCTACAACCTCCGAACTATTTTTAAAAGCATGCTGGACAAGATCATCGCCGAAATCGTTCAGGAAAAAAGAGGGGTGGAGGCCGGGGCGGTGGAAGAACTCCGGCCGAAGCAGAACGGAAAACCCCTCTCCGCCCTGGTGATCCAGAAAGGCTGGATGACCGAGGAGGAGCTTTTCTCCGCCCTGAGCGCCAGACTCGGGGTTCCTTACTGGAAAGACCTGGAAGCCCAGGGGCTGGACCCCTACCTGATCTCCCGGGTGCCCATTGTCTTCTCTAAAAAACACAAGATCGTCCCGGTAAAACTGGAGAGTGGGGTTTTGACCGCGGCCGCCGTGGACCCTCTCCATCACGAATCCCTGGACGACCTGCGCCTCATCCTGGGCTGCCGCGACATCCGGGTGGTTCTGAGCAGCGAACGGGAGGTCCTCCGGGCGATCAACCGCTTCTACGAGCAGAGCGCCGATACCCCGGAGGAGATGATCCAGACCCTGGACACGGAGAGCAGCGACCGGATTCTTCACGAGCTGGAGGAGACCGAGGACCTCCTGGACGTGAGCGATGAAGCCCCGGTGATCCGGCTGGTCAACCTCATTTTCTTCCAGGCGGTGAAGGAACGGGCGAGCGACATCCACATCGAGCCCTTCCAGAAGGAATTGAAGGTCCGGTACCGGATCGACGGAATCCTCTACAACCGGCTGAGCCCTCCCAAGCGGTACCAGCCGGCCATGGTTTCGCGCCTCAAGGTGATGGCCAAGCTGGACATTGCCGAAAAGCGCCTTCCCCAGGACGGCCGGATCCCCATCAAGGTGGCCGACAAGGACATCGACATCCGGGTTTCCATCATTCCCACGAGCTTCGGGGAAAGGGTGGTCCTCCGCCTGCTGGACAAGAGCAACGTTCACCTCGGGCTGGAAGAAATCGGCCTGTTCCCGGAACACCTGAAGATCGTGGAGGAGCTCATCCGGCGTCCCAACGGGATTCTCTTCGTCACCGGCCCGACGGGCAGCGGGACAACCACCACCCTCTATGCGGCCCTGAGCCGGATCAATTCGCCGGACAAGAACATCGTGACCATCGAAGACCCGGTGGAGTACCAGCTTTTCGGGATCGCCCAGATCCAGGTGAATCCCAAGATCGGCCTCACCTTTGCCCACGGCCTGCGGTCCATCCTGCGCCATGATCCGGATGTGATTTTGGTGGGGGAGGTGCGGGACGTGGAAACGGCGGAGATCGCCATCCAGGCGGCCATGACCGGGCATCTGGTCTTCAGCACTCTCCACACCAACGATGCCGCCAGCGCCATCACCCGCCTGATCGACATGGGGATCGAACCCTTCCGGATTGCCTCCGTCGTCCGGGCCATCGTGGCCCAGCGCCTGGTGAGAGTCCTTTGTCCCGAATGCAAGCAGGCCTACGAACCCGAGCCGGAAGCCCTGAGAGACGCGAGGATTGACCCCGCCCGGATCCAGGGGAAGACGGTTTACCGGGGGGTGGGATGCCCGGCCTGTGCCGGCACCGGATACCGCGGGAGGACGGGCATCTATGAGGCCCTGTTCATTTCCGAGCCCATCCGCCAGCTGATCATGAGGAAGGCGGACTCCACCACCATAGCCCGGAAAGCCCTGGAGG
>JAPLIW010000708.1 GCA_026388915.1 Deltaproteobacteria bacterium | reverse complement strand
CTTCGTCGTATCGTCGCATAGGTAAGCGAAAAACATGACGATAGGACCCTAATACCCATCGACTACGCGACTAACGCTCATGAACGACGCAGGGCTTTCCGTCCCACCACCTCCTGCTTGATGTACCATTTCTGCACCGTCTCCACCACTTCCTCCGGATGGTCCGAAACCCGCAGGTGGTTGAATTCCTCCTCGGAGATGAACCCCTTGGCCAGTACGGTGGTTCTCACCCAGGCCAGGAAACCCTCCCAGAAGGGGCTGTTGAACAGGATCACGGGAAAGGGTTTGATCTTGTGGGTCTGCATGAGGGTGAGGACCTCGGTGAGTTCATCCAGCGTTCCCAATCCCCCGGGCATGATGATGAAGGCGATGGCGTACTTGACCAGCATGACCTTGCGGATGAAGAAGTGGTTGAAGGTGATGGACCGGGTGACATAGGGGTTGGGGGTCTGCTCCTCGGGAAGCTGGATGTTCAGTCCCACCGACGTGACTCCCGCCTCCCGGGCCCCCCTGTTGGCGGCCTCCATGACCCCGGGCCCCCCTCCGGTAATGATGGAGAATCCCAGTTCTCCCAAGCGCCGGGCGATGACCGAAGTCTGTTCGTAGAGGTCATCCCCGGGTTTGATTCGCGCCGACCCGTAAATGGTTACCGCGGGCTCGATGCCCGACAGTTTATCGAATCCTTCCACCATCTCCCCGATGAAGCGGAAGATACGCCAGGATTCCTCTTTGGCCATATCGTTGATTTCGTATCCGACGGTCATCACAGCCTCCCCAGAAATTGCGCTGCAGAGGTAGTCATTGCAGTGTAGTCAATCCCCGCCCCCAAGTCAACCCGCAGCCCGATTTCCTGCCACCCCCGGTTTTGGAGAAAAGACCCTTCTTTGCGGAGTACAGGCGGGAGAGTGGTTAGAAAAACGCTACCCGCCGAGCCTGATGATCCGAATTCCTCCAGCCTGAACCCTAATAAGCAGGAAAGACTGGGGGTAGACAAGTTACCCCGATTTTGTTTTTTAGCACTTTTTATCCCTTTTTTCCGCTTTTTTACTTGATTCCTGCATTTTTATTGTTTATACTTTTTACTGTTTTACCAACTCATCTCTATTTTAACGGAGGAAAAGAATGGCAAAGAAACCCATGACCAAGTCCCAGAGCGTAGATAATTTCGCCAAGAATTTTGAAGTCCCCAAGAAACTGGCTGCGGCCATAATCGAGTATTATGCTGCTCTGGCGATTGCGGAAACCAAGAAGAATGGCTCCTTCGTTCTTCCGGGGATCGGAAAACTGGTAAAAGTCAACCGGAAAGCCCGCATGGGACGCAATCCGGCCACCGGCGAAGCCATCAAGATCCCGGCCAAGACCGTGGTCAAGATGCGCGTGGCCAAAGCCTGCAAAGAAGCCATTGTAGGCAAAAGGTAACCTTCCCTACCCGCAAGGAATCAGGCCCGGGAAGGACCCCGCGTCCGAAAACACCGCGTCGGGGGAATCCGCAGCCCGAAGAGCGAGGGTTGTTATGGTTTCCCTGCTTGCCTTACGCTCAGGAAGGGGTTACGATCGATCGTAACCCCTTCTCCTTTCCTTGGGTGTCTTGGATGATGGACTTCAGCCTCGAACGATGAGGCCAAGGCTCCCCCTCATTTCGTATGAAAAAAAGATGACTCCGACTCTTTTTACCGACCATGATATTTACCTGTTCCGGGAGGGAAACCACTTCCGGCTTTACGACAAGCTGGGAGCCCACCGGATGACCGCCGGTAATCGCGAAGGAGTCTATTTTGCCGTCTGGGCCCCCAATGCCGAAAGGGTTTCAGTGATCGGGGACTTCAATGGCTGGGACCCGCAGTCCAATCCCCTGGGACCCCGGTGGGACACCTCCGGCATCTGGGAAGGCTTTATTCCCGGGGTAAAAAACGGGGACGTCTATAAATATCACGTCGTCTCCAAACACCACGGTTACCGAGTGGACAAAGGAGATCCTTTCGCCTTCTACTGGGAGATCTCCCCCAAGACCGCCTCGCGGGTGTGGGACCTGGATTATTCCTGGAACGACGGGGAGTGGATGAAAAATCGTCACCGGTTCAACGGACTTAATTCTCCCCTGTCGGTCTATGAAGTCCACCCGGGTTCCTGGCGGAGGGTCCCCGAGGAGGGGGATCGATTCCTGACCTACCGCGAATTGGCCGTTTCCCTGACCGATTATGTGAAGGACATGGGATTCACCCATGTGGAGTTCCTTCCGGTCATGGAACACCCCTTTTACGGCTCCTGGGGCTATCAGACCACCGGGTATTTCGCGCCCACCAGCCGGTACGGAACTCCCCAGGACTTCATGTTCCTGATCGACCATCTCCACCAGAACGGTATCGGGGTGATCCTGGACTGGGTCCCCTCTCATTTTCCCAATGACGAGCATGGACCGGCCTTCTTCGACGGGACCCACCTGTACGAACATGCCGATGAACGACAGGGCTTCCATCCGGAATGGAAAAGCCTGATTTACAATTTCGGGCGCAGCGAAATCCGCAACTTCCTGATCAGCAGCGCCCTCTTCTGGCTGGACCGGTATCACGCGGACGGGCTCCGGGTGGATGCCGTTGCCTCGATGCTCTACCTCGACTACTCCCGCAACGAAGGAGAATGGGTTCCCAACATTCACGGGGGGCGGGAAAACCTGGAGGCCATCGGCTTCCTCAAACGCTTCAACGAAATCGTTTACGGGACCTTCCCGGATACCCAGACGATTGCCGAAGAATCCACGGCCTGGCCCATGGTCTCCCGCCCGGTGCACCTGGGCGGTCTGGGCTTCGGGCTGAAGTGGAACATGGGCTGGATGCATGATACCCTGGAATATTTTTCCAAGGACCCCGTCCACCGCAAATATCAGCAAGATCAACTCACCTTCAACCTGTGGTATGCCTTCTTCGAGAACTTTCTTCTCCCCCTCTCCCACGACGAAGTGGTGCACATGAAGGGATCCCTCCTGGGGAAAATGCCGGGGGATGACTGGCAGAAGTTCGCCAACCTCCGCCTCCTTCTGGGGTACCAGTTCACCCATCCGGGGAAAAAGCTTCTCTTCATGGGAGGAGAGTTCGGCCAGTGGGCGGAATGGGACCACGACCAGAGCCTGGAATGGCACCTCCTGCAATATCTTCCCCACCAGGGTCTCCAGCGGTGGGTCCGGGACCTGAATGCTTTCTACCGGAGCCACCCCGCCCTGTACGAAAAAGACTTTACTCCGGAAGGGTTCGAGTGGATTGATTTCAAGGATGCCGACAACAGCGTCATTTCCTACCTCCGCAAGGGGGTGAATCCCGACGATCCGGTCCTGGTGGTCTGCAACTTTACCCCGGTCCCCCGCCAGGGCTATCGCATCGGCGTGCCCCGCGAGGGCTTCTGGCAGGAGATGCTAAACAGCGATGCCGAGGAATACGGAGGAAGCGGTTGGGGGAATTTTGGGGGCCTTCCCGCGGACCCCATTCCTTCCCACGGCAAGTTATACTCTCTTCCGGTTTCGATTCCCCCTCTCAGTATCATGATTTTTAAAAGAGCCTGATGGCAGGTCTTCCCCCGCCCAGCTTGCCCACCCCCAGTTTTTCGTGCTCGTTGGGGTTCTGGCTGGAGGAATTCGGATCATCAGGCTCGGCGGGATCATCGTTTTCTAATCACCTTCCCCCCTATCCTCCGCAAAGAGAGGCCGGCGAGGAAATCGCTCCAGGGGAAAGACTGGGCGAAACCATCTCTCCTTGCCAATCTTCCCGGGACAGGCCCGACCCAGTGAAAGCATCACCGCCTTAGGATGATGATCCGAATTCCTTCAGCCTGAACCCCATGGGCTAGCCTCTCTCACTTCCGGATTCTTCTCGGATAAAGGTTCCTTCCTCAAAAACTAGGGGTGGGCAAGCACCGTCCACAAGTTGACAAGCCAAACGATCCTATGGCATGATTTCCTCCTAAGACCGGGATGGGGTCCCGGTTCCAGCCATTTTTCACCCAAAACCAAGGCCGACAAAGGATGGAAGCGATGAAAAAATACATTGTCCATCCCCGTGAATTGCCCGTCTATTCTCCCCCCGCCCATTCCAAAACCACCAATCGCCGGCTCCTCGGTCCGGGCCCCTCGGGTTCGGATCGCATGGAAGTCATTCTCGGGGAACTCGAATACGGAGGCCAGGCCGACCCCCATGTCCATGAGGATTTCGAGCAGGCCTTCTTCGTCCTCCAGGGGAAAGCGGAAGTGGAGATGGAGGGCCAAAAGACCGTGGTCGGCCCGGAGGATTTCATCTTTCTCCCCCCGGGAACGGTCCACCGGGTCACTCCCCTGGAAGGGCCTCCCCTCAGGCTTCTGATCCTCTATTCTCCGCCCCTCTCTTTATCCAAGAAACCTTTTGGGGAAAAGAAATAAACCCCCTCCGGCAATCCAACCCCTGCCCGGAATCCCCCGCTGAACCCCCAAGCGAGGATCCGGGCGAGATGGCGAAAAAGCAGTGTTTCTTCCGGAAATAATTAAAAAAAATGCTTGATGCCGGGCCCGGAATTGCCGATATGAATAAATGAAGGCGGGTTTCCGTCCTCAGCCCCCCCCTTGAATGAAAATGAAATACGAAGAGCTCTCCCATTTTCTGCAGAATATCGGCAAAGACCCCTCCCGCCTGATCTTCGAGGATGAGCTGACGGGTGTCTACAACCGCCGCTTTCTGCTCCAATATTTCCAGTACAAAATTGCCTGGGAGTCGCTCCCGGACCATCCCCTGTCGTTGATCATGATGGACCTGGACTATTTCAAGAAGATCAACGACACCTACGGTCATCCCGTGGGTGATCAGGCCCTCGTCTTTCTGGCCAGGGTACTCAGAGAAGTTTCGGGGGACGACGGCCTGCCCATCCGCTATGCCGGCGATGAATTCATGATTCTCCTCCCCAGCAGCGGGAAACAGTCGGCCATCGAAATGGGGGAGTGTCTTCTGCAGCGGCTTCACGCCGAATCCTTGTCCGTCGGCCAGGAGGGAAAAGGCCAGCTCCGGATCACGCTCAGCGTCGGGATTGCTTCCGCCCCGGAAGACGCCCAAACGGGCCGGGCCCTGATCCAGAAGGCGGATACGGCCCTCTATTACGCCAAAAAGCAGGGACGGGACCGCCTGGCCAACGCCGGGGCCATTCCGGCCGAGGACGTATTCGCCAAAACCGCCCTGTATCAGCTGCAGGGAGAAAACATCGCCGGGCGGAAGGACGAGTTCGGCGAGGTCTCTCAATGCCTCCAGTCTTTCAGCCAGGGGAAGAGTCACTTCATCCTGGTCGAGGGCGGTTCGGGCATGGGCAAGACGACCTTCCTGGAGACCCTCCGGCGCAACCTCGCCAAGGATAAGAAACTGCGCCAGGCCAAGGTCAGCGGGAGTATCCAGGAGATGTTCCGCCCCTATTACCTGGCCACGAAATTCCTGGTGGAGTTGCTGAATGAACGGGAGGATAAAGGCGCCGGAATCCTGGAAAGCCTGGATCCCAAGCAGATCTCCCATCTTTCCCAAATTCTCCCCCATCTGGGAAGCTCCCCGGAAGCTCCCTCCCCGGAAGACGAGAGCGCAACCCGGGAGGGCCTTTTCAATACCCTAGTTCACTTCGTTCCCCGGATCGTCGACGGCCAGCCGGTGATCCTCCTCATCGACGACCTGCAATTTGCCGACGAGGCCTCTCTCCTCCTGCTGCGGCACGTGATGCTCCGCGGACAGATTCCTCTCTTTCTCTGTGGCACCGTGGCGGACCCCATGCCCATCCTCCTGGAAGGGCACCGGGTCCCCCTGGACAGTTTCTACAAAGCCTATCATCAGGAATTAAGCATCCATCGGCTCAAATTGGTTCCCCTGACCGCTGCGGATATCGCCGAGCACCTGGAGAAAATATTTCCCGGGGTGAAGGTCCCCGGTCATTTCGACCGGGACCTGGAGCAGATCACCCAGGGGAATCCCCTCTTCCTCGGAGAGATTCTCTGCAAGCTGGTCCTGGAACAGAAGATCACCCTCTCCGGCCAGCAATGGGTCATCGCGCCCCTGGCCCAGGACGACCTGCCCAAGTCTCTGGAGTCGATCATCCGGCAGAAAATCCGGAACCTGGATGAGGAGAGCCGGAAATTGCTCTACCAGGCTTCCACCTTCGGCGAGGACGTACCCTTAAGCCTCCTGACCGGAAGCTCCAAGATCATGGAGTCCAAGGTTCTGGAATTCGTCGATCAGGCGGTCAGCCAGGGCCTGATGAACCTGGATTTCCAGGTCAATGACCAGAGCCTCCGCTTCCGGGGCAAGCGGATCCTGGAGATCATGGAAGAGGAAATCCAGCCCGAGGAAAAACGGGAGCTCCATGATCGGGTCGGGAAATACCAGGAGACCCTCTTCCAGAAATTCCTCGTTCCTTCCGCCGCCCCCCTGATCTACCATTTCCGGCGGGCCTCCAACCTGGAGAAGGCCAAGACCTACGAGCAATTCGAAAGAGTCCAGAGCCTGAAGGTTTTCAACGCCGCCGAGGCTTTCAACTATTCCGGGGAGAGGCGAAAAGAGCTTCCGCCCCCCGGAGACCCCCTCGACCCGGAAAGCCTGGCCCAGGTCCCTGCCCTCATCAAGTGCCTGCTCACGGCCCTGCGCAACATCCAGCTGTATCCCCTGGGAAGCGAATCGGTGATCACCGGTAACCGCCAGGTGAGGGAGTCGGTCGAGGCGATTCTGGAAAAAAACGAGACCCTGGCCCTCTTCCAGGTCCGCAAAGCGCTGGTGATCAACGGGCAGAAGGTGGATTTGAGCGAGCTCAAGTATGTGGGCGAGGAACTCATCAAGCTCTTCGACCGCCTGGAGGTCCAGGGGATCATCCTCCGTCAGGGCATCTCCCAGAGGGAAGTGAACCTCTGGCTGGAAGCCTTCGGACGGGCCAAACCAAAGGTGATCGACAAAGATTACTGGCATACCTTCTCCGCAGAACACCACCTGGAGCATGTCGAGCTGAAACAGATCCGGTATACCCTCCGGATGGATACGGACAGCCAGGTCCTGCAAATTCTCCAGCCGATCCCGGGAAAGGCGGGGCCAAGGGGGGCCTCGATTCTGGCCGGGGTGCAAAAGCTGGACGATGAGGAGTTGGCCCAGGTCCCTGAATTCCTCCGGGTCATCCTCAATGCCGTCCGGAATATTAAGCTCTATCCCCTGCACAGCAAAAACGTATCCGCCTCCATCGACCAGCTGTATGAGGCCCTCTATGCCCTTCTCGCCCGGCGGAAGACCCTGGTGCTGGTCCAGGTCAGGGGGCTCCTGGTGGTCAACGGGGTCAAGATCGACCCCCAGGGGAGTGAGCCCCAGGTGGACGGTTTTCTGAAATTCCTCGACACCAACCTGCTCACCAGCCTGACCTTTCTGGAGGGCGTCACCCTCCAGGAATTGAAGAGCTTCATCGGTGCTCTGGGCCAACCCCCTCCCAGCGGATCGGATGTCGAATTCTGGCCGCGGGTGGCCAAAGAGGAGAGGATCAAGAACCTTCTCTTTGATCAGGTCTTTTACGAGACGCGGGTGACCCCTACCCAGGGGTTTGAGGATCTGGACCAGCTCGTGGAAATCGTGGGAGTGGAGGGTCTGGATACCGAACTGCTCGAGCCCATCCCGGAAGAGCAGCTGGACACGTTCCTCCACGATTTGAAGGCCCAGGGGGCCGATCTTCTGGCCGACGGGAAAGAAAAGGAAACCCTTCAACTGCTCCGGCGCCTGTTTGTGAACTTTTCCGATCGGACCATCGTGACCCGGGAGAAGATGATCGAGAGCTGTCGCCGGATGCTGGAGGACCTGACCCCGGCCCAGCAGAACTATTTTGCCAAGCTCCTCTCCCATCCGCTGCTGGGCATTTTCCAGGAGGAGAAGGACCCCAAGATCACCCGGGAAATCTCTTCTCTCCTCCACCGGATGTCCGCTCTGCTGATCCAGTTCGTCCAGTATCCCCTGGCCGGCCGGATTCTGCTGAATCTTCAGCAGCGGCAAAAGCAGCTGGAGGAAGCCGGGGACCCCTATTCGCAGCGCCTCGCCAAAGTCCTGGAGCGCAAGCTGGACCCGGGAGTCCAAAAACTCCTGCTCTCCGACCTGAATTCCGAAGAACCCTTCCGCCACCAGAACGCCGTTCTTCTGCTGGGGGGTCTCGGAAAGGCGGCCATCCCGCTTCTTCTGGAGGCGATCAAAAAGACCGATGATCTGAGAGTCAGGACCCTGGCCGCCAGTCTGTTGGCCAAGGCGGGAAATGACGGCGTGGCCCTGGTTAAGAAAGAGGCCGTATTGGCAGGGACGACGGAGGAGCGGGTCCGCATTCTGGAGGTGATCGAAGTGGTGACCCGGGATTTAAAGGCCGAACTGGCTCATGCCCTGGGGGAGGAAAATTCCAAGGTCCGCCAGGCCGCTTTTCGCCTGCTGGAGCGGATGAATGACAGCCAGGCGGTGGAACTGTTGCTGAAAAATGTCGAGGGAAACGAACCGCGCCTGGCCCTGGAATCCATCGAGTGCCTGGGAAAACTGAAGCCTTCCGCGGCGGTGGGTTGTCTTCTCTCCCTTTTGGAGAACCAGAAAAAGAGCGACCTCCTCGCCGCTTGTTGCCGGTCCCTGGGTCAGATTGGAGATCCAGCCTGTATCGAACCGCTTATAAAGATCCTGACGCAGCAGGGACTCTTTGCGAGGCTGAAGAGCGGGTGGGCTGAAGTGCGGGCTACCGCGGCCTATGCGCTAAGTCAGATCCCTCATCCACAGGCGGCGGAAGTTCTCATTTCTTTAGAAAATGACCCCGATCCCCGGGTGCGGGAAACAGCCCAAAAGGTCCTGAAATCCTTCCGCCACCAGAAGACGGTCCCGAAACCAAGAAGCCACCCCGTCAACCGGGATGGCTCCCGAGCCAAATTCAGATAACCGTTTCGCGTTCCCAGTTTCGGGTTTCGGGTTAGAAAAATCTTTGCGAAAGCACAAACTCGAAACCCGGAACCTGAAACTCTAAACTGAAATCAGCAGCTGCAAGACCCGCATGATTTTTGCATGTTCGAGGAAATTTTATACCCCGATCCCCGCGCCGCCTGAATGTATTCCAGCTGGATGGGCTTCACTTCCTCGTAGAGTTTTTTGTTGATGGCGAAGGAAATCCCCGTTTCCTTGAAGATTTCATCATCTGCTGTTGGTTCATCCAGAACCATGCCCAACGAGGGCCCGGATCACCCACCCGGAGCCAGGTAAATCCTGATCGTGGGAAGAGTCTCCCGGTCCTTAAAATGCTCCTTCAGCATCTCCGTTGCCTTATCCGAAACCTGAAACATTCTTTCCTCCTCCAAAAATTTTCCTCATTTACGCCCCAGGATCACCCTTGATCCTATTCTTAGTTTACCAAAAATCTGCTTCGATTACCTACCTTTTTCTTCTTTGGATGATGATTCCGCTCGAAAAGATTCGCCCCAAATTTGATGATCTCGTAAAAAGTCGAAATTCAATAAAATTCGTCATTCCGGCGCAAGCCGGAATCCAGGGTTTCCCGTGAAAACGGGAATCCAGATTTTCTTTAATGGTTCCCCGCTTCCGCGGGGACAATGTCTGGACCCCGGCTTTCGCCGGGGTGACGCTTCAAGAGACTTCTTAGGAAATCATCAAATCTGAATCGATCACAATCGTCAAGGTGGAAAGAAAGGATTCTTCAATTCTTTTTTTCCAGAACATGCTGGTTCAGGACCAGGCAAAGGAACTCTCCCTCCAGGACTTTCTCCCGGCCCTGATTCAAGACCTCGCACCGGACCCTTCGTTTTTTCCCTTCGGTTTCGTCCACTTGGGCCCGGGCAGTCAGAGTTTCCCCGACAACCACCGGCTTCAGAAATCGAACCTGGGAGGAAAGAAGGACCACGAAGGGATCGTTCACCGCCACCATAGCCGAATAATCGGCCAAGCCGAAGGTGAATCCTCCATGGACGAGGCCTTTTTCATCCACCTGCATCCGGGAATCCACGGTCAACGAGACCTGCGCGAATTTTCCGCTTTCGATCCTTTCTACCTTTCCCACCAAATCCTCGGATATGGACTGGTGAGTGGTTTGGACGTGGCTGTCACGGTTGTCCATACATTTCCCCCATCTTTTCAGATCCCAGGCTCCAATCCCGCGAAACGCGGAACAAAAGCCCAGACAAATTTCAGATGCAAAAGGGCCAAACGGAGCTAATGCGGTATTTTAGAATTTTTCCCGTGAATGGACAAGCCTTTTGGGCTCTGGATTCCGGGCATGGGTGGTTGGAATTTGGAATTCCCCCTGTCTCCATATCTTCCTAAAGGATTGAACCGGGTTGCCGATAATATCAGAGTAGGTTATTTTAAGGAGGTTCCCGGTTATGTCCCTTGCTCTGAACGCAGCTCTGTCGGCCCTCGATGCCTACGGCCAGAAGCTAGACGTAACGGCCAACAATATCGCCAACCTGAACACCGACGGGTTCAAAAAAAGCCGGGCCGTGCTGCAGGAGGCCGATTCTTCCGGGGTTGTCGTTTCCATCGGCAAAGTGAACACCCCGGGAGCGCCCATTCTCTCCGAGGACGGGACCGGAGAAGTCCGGGAATCTTCCAACGTGGACCTGGCCGAAGAGATCGTCAACCTTCAAACCGCCAAGCACGGCTTTCAGGCCAACCTGAAGACTCTGAAGGCGGAAGACGAAATGCTGGGCTCCCTGTTTGACATCCTTGGCTGAGAGGGGCCCAGAGATGGATGAAGCCGCCAAAAGCAATCCCCCGACTAGGGGCGGGTCGCAAATCGCCCCTCCCCGTTGGTCATCCGCCGAACCGGTAGTGTTCGGTTACGAAGAGCTGATTGTCGACCCGTCCCACCCCTTTTAACCCGGCCAGGGCTCGCTCGCATTTCTCCTTTTCTTCCGCCGAGCCGACCGCTCCCCGCAGGATGACATCCCCTTTTTCAACCTGAAGGTTTACATGCCGAATCTCGACTCCCAGAATCCCTAAAAGGGTGGCTTCTGCTTTTTGCTTCAGGGCGATGTCCAGGAGTTTCTCCTCGGCCTTTCTCCCGCCCTCCTGGATCTCCGGGGAACGACTGGACTCCAGGATGATCTTGACCGCCGTGTCCACCGAGACCTTATGGGTATTGATCACCAGGTCGTAGAGGGCGGGGTTGTCCCAGTCCACGTCGAAGAAGGAATGAATGAACCCGGCGGAATCCCGGTCGCTCCGCCGCAGAATCCGGGTCCCCTGCTTCTCGTCGATCTTTTCCTGTTCCATGAATCTCCGCAGGCGGATCTCGAAAGGAGCGACCACTCTCAGGTGAAGGACCCCGGGGAGGTCTCGCAGGAGAACCTGTCCTCCCCTGCCTACCATGATGACGTTTCCTTCCCGGGCGTAGTCGGTAAGCACGGCCTGGAGGAAATGGAGAAATTTTCTTCTTTGAATCTGCAGGGAATCCCATAAAGGGGGTTTTTTCTCGTCGAACTTCTCCAGCTCCAGCTCCGGAAGGCCGTAGGTTGCCAGACTCCTTCCAATCTTCTCCTTATCCACGAATTCATACTGGAGAACCTCGGCCACTTTCTGGGCAATCTCCGTGCCCAGGCTTCCCAACTGCCGGGAAACGGTGATCACGGCCATGACGAAACCCCCCTTTCAAATGCGGAATGCGGAATTCGGAATGCGGAATGAAAATGAAGCACCAAACTCCAAGCACCAAATCCCAAATAATTTCCAAGGACCGAAAGTCAAAAACCCAAACAATCAACCGGTGGAGAGTTTTGAATTTTGATCATTTGGATATTGGAATTTGTTTGGAATTTGAAATTTGGGATTTCACGATCCCGTATTCCGCAATTAGGTATTGAGCCTTGTTTGGCTTTATTATAACATCTCTTAAGGGTCATTTGTTCATCTATGAAAGACTTCAACCTTCACTCCATCACCGGCCTCTCTGACATGGAAGCCGCCCGGCGCCTGAAAGAGGAGGGATACAACGAACTCCCTCCCACTCAACAACGGGGGATCTGGACGATCATGTTGGAAGTGGCCCGGGAACCCATGTTTCTCCTTCTGGTCGCCTGCGGGGTCCTCTACCTGGGAGTGGGAGAGATGAAAGAAGCCCTGATGCTCCTGGGTTTCGTTTTCGTAATCATGGGCATCACCATCTACCAGAACCGTAAGACCGAGCGGGCTCTCGAGGCTCTCCGGGACTTGACCAGCCCCCGCGCCCTGGTCATCCGGGATGGCGAGCAAAAGCGCATCCCCGGGCGGGAAGTCGTGCGCGAAGACATGCTGGTGCTCGCCCAGGGAGACCGGGTACCCGCGGATGCCGCCGTCCTCTGGAATGAAAATTTTCTGCTCGACGAGTCCCTATTGACCGGCGAATCCGCCCCCGTGCGCAAGGTTCGCTGGGATGGGGTCAGCCCCATGGCCCGTGCCGGCGGCGAAGACCAGCCCTTTGTCTTCTCCGGGACTCTGGTCGTTCAAGGAAACGGAATTGCCCGGGTCCTGGCTACGGGTACGGCCACGGAAATCGGAAAAGTCGGCAAAGCCCTGCATACGGTCGAAACCGAAGAAACCCTCCTGCAGAAAGAGACCCGGCGGTTTGTCCGCGCCGTGGCTATTTTCGCCCTGTCCCTTTGCGCCCTGGTGGTGGTTTTCTATGGGATCAACATGGGAGACTGGGTCCATGGGCTTTTGGCCGGGATTACTTTGGCCATGGCCATGTTGCCCGAAGAATTCCCGGTGGTCCTGACCGTTTTTCTGGCCCTGGGCGCATGGCGGATCTCTCGGAACCAAGTTCTAACCCGGCGGGCCCCCACCGTTGAAACCCTGGGGTCAGCCACCGTTCTGTGCGTGGATAAAACCGGAACCCTGACTCAGAACCGGATGTCCGTCCGGAAAATCTTCGCCGCCGGAGAGTTTCTTGAAGTAACCCATCCTTCCCCAAAAGCGCTGCCCGAGTCCTTTCATGAAGTGATTGAATTCAGCGTCCTGGCCAGCGAAAGAAATCCTTTCGATCCCATGGAAAAGGCCCTGAGGCAACTGGGGGAGCACACCTTGAATCACACCGAGCATCTCCATGACGACTGGACATTGATCCACGAATACCCCCTCTCCCGGGGTCTGCTGGCCCTCTCCCATGTTCATAGGGTGCCCGGCGGTGAAAGGTACGTGATCGCCGCCAAAGGCGCCCCGGAGGCCATTTCGGACTTGTGCCATCTGGACTCCCCGAAGGCCCTGGAGTTATCCCGCGCCGTACAGGCCATGGCCGGGGAGGGCTTGCGGGTCCTGGGCGTAGCCAAGGCTTATTTCAAAAAAGCCCCCCTCCCGGGCGAACAACATGACTTCAAGTTCGAGCTCCTGGGCCTGGTGGGACTGGAGGACCCCGTCCGCCCCACGGTAGCCGGGGCTCTCCAGGATTGCTACACCGCGGGAATTCGGGTGGTCATGATCACCGGAGACTATCCGGGAACGGCCCAGAACATCGCCCGCCAGATCGGGCTCACCCCCCTGGATGAGGTGATCACCGGACCCGAGCTGGACCGGATGAGCGATGCGGATCTGCAGGATCGGGTTCGGACGGTGAACATCTTCGCCCGGGTCATGCCGGAACAAAAGCTGCGCCTGGTCAACGCCCTCAAGGCCAACGGGGAGATCGTGGCCATGACCGGGGACGGGGTCAACGACGCCCCCGCTCTGAAATCCGCCCACATCGGGATCGCCATGGGGGAGAGAGGGACCGACGTGGCCCGGGAGGCCGCGTCCCTGGTTCTGCTGGACGACGATTTTTCTTCCATCGTCCGGGCGGTCCGGCTGGGGCGGCGGATCTTCGACAATCTCCAGAAGGCCATGGCCTACATCCTGGCCATCCATATCCCCATCGCCGGAATGTCACTCCTGCCCGTGCTTCTAAAATGGCCGTTGGTTTTATTCCCCGTCCATATCGTCTTTCTCGAGCTGGTCATTGATCCGGCCTGCTCCATTGCCTTTGAAGCCGAACCGGAAGAAAAGGATATTATGCACCGCCCTCCCCGCGACCCCCGGAAGCCCCTTTTCAACGGGTCCATGGTGGCCCTGAGCCTGCTGCAGGGGTTGAGCGTCCTGATGATTCTCCTGGTCGTTTTTCTCTTCTCCCTGTACCGCGGCCAGGGCATTCAAGAGGCTCGCGCCCTGACCTTCACTACCCTGGTGGCGGCCAACCTCAGCCTGATCCTGACCAATCGCTCGTGGTCGAGGACCATCTGGGCCACCCTTCGATCCGCCAACGTCGCCCTGGGCTGGGTCTTCGGGGGAGCCGTCGTTCTCCTCCTGCTGGTCCTCTATGTGCCCTTCCTGCGGAAGCTCTTCCATTTCACCTTCCTTCACCCCGACGATCTCCTGATCTGCTTTTTTGCCGGAGTATGCAGCATCCTTTGGTTTGAAGGGCTTAAAGCCTTCAAGAAGCGTCGCCACTCAAATCTCATCCGTTAGTCGATCCGCAAAAATCAATCGAGCTTACTGGGTAATACAGCCTTTGTCGGGGGGTCAGGGCGGGGCGCTGGGGCCAAGAATTCCCAGTCTTTGGGAATAAAGATTTCCCTTGATGAAATACGCTAAAAAGGGTATCCTTCTTACCTGATTCGCCCCAGGTATTTTGGTTTATTGTCCGGCCCGACATGTTGCCCCAGGGATTGACGGAAGAAGGAACTGACGCTTATGACGGTTGCTTCCCTGAAAGAAAAGGTCACTCTCTACGCCCTGATGAGCCTGGTTCTTTGGTTCTTCGCGATCCCTGTGATCGCCTACTGTTTCTTGGACTGTAAGCCATTCATCCCCAAAAAGGTCGCTTCCGTTCTGCTCTTCTTCTTCCGGTAAATCAGGAACATATAAAGGGGATTCCAACTTCCGATGGGGGGAGAAGACATTTTATTTTAGTGAAACCATCTTTTCATGGAGGATGTAAAAATGACCAGAAAGACCGTTCTTTTCGTTGTTGTTTTCCTTTTCTCCCTTTCCTTGCTTCCGGCCTTGGGCTCTGCGGCCTATAAGCCGGAATACAAGCTGAGCGTCGTGGTGGCCCAGAATAATCCCTGGGGCATGGGGGCTCAGAAATTTGCCGACCTGGTGAGGGAGCGGACCGGGGGAAAAATCAACATCAAGTGTTACTTCGCGGGGCAGCTCTTCGCCGGCATGCAGACCAACGAATTCCTCATCACCCGCCAGGGAGTCGGCGATTTTGCCGTGGGATCCACCATCAACTGGTCCCCTACGGTGAAGGAGATGAACCTTTTCTCGTTGCCCTTCTTTTTCCCCGACTATAAGGCCCTCGACGCCGTGGAGACGGGTGACCCGGGGAAAAAGCTCTTCCAGATCATCGAGCAGAGGGGAGTGCGGGGGCTGGCTTGGGGCGAGAATGGATACCGGGAGCTGACCAATTCCAAACGGCCCGTGCGCAAGCCCGAGGACCTGGAAGGCCTCAAGGTTCGAGTGGTGGGCTCGCCCATCTTCATCGACACCTTCCGCGCCATGGGGGGGAATCCCATTTCCATCAACTGGTCCGAAACCCTGACTGCTTTGCAGCAGGGGACGGTGGACGGCCAGGAAAACCCGGTCTCTTCCATCATCATTCCCTACAAACTCTGGGAAATGAACAAGAACATCACCATCTGGCATTACACTATCGACCCCCTGATCCTGGGGGTAAGCAAACTGACTTGGGATTCTTTCGACGCCAAAGACAAAGAGATCGTGGCCAAGGCGGCCCAGGAAGCCATGGCTTGGAACAAGACCGAGGCCCGGAAAGGCCTGGCGGGAAGCACCGAGGCCATCGATATGCTGAAGAGCAAGGGGATGGAAGTAGTTGTTTTGTCCCCCAAGGATATGGCCACCTTTAAAGCCAAGACCCAATCGGTGTACGACAAGTGGATCAAAGAGATCGGCGCGGATCTGGTTTCGGCGGCGGAAAAGATGGTCAAAACCGTTACCCCTTAAGGGGAGCCAAAAGAAAAAGGGCTTGGCTCCTTCGAGCCAAGCCCTTTGGAATTCCTGGTCGGGGCGACTGGATTTGAACCAGCGACTCCTTGCTCCCGAAGCAAGTGCGCTACCAGGCTGCGCTACGCCCCGTTGGTGTCTCTATAATAAAGAGAAAAACTCAGAAAATCAAGGGCCATGTTGGGCCATGTTACCCTTCCCCCCCTTCACTTTTCGGCAAGCAGGCGTAAGCCCTATTGAATTTCAGGCATTGCCCGGCCCGGAAGCGAGGGCGTTGCGCGAAAAAACCATGAGGCGCCTTTCATTTCTTGGACTGGGCGGGCAAGCCGTTCTTTCCCTCAGAACAGGGTTATTCCGTTGTAGGGGCGCCCGGCCGGGCGCCCGATAGGCCCGCCTCCCTTTGCGGAAACATGATCGGATCTCCGGCGGAAATTCTTTTCCCGCCGATGCTTTTTCCGCGCAACGCCCTCGCATCCGGGCCACAAGCTTGCTCTCTCGCCGAAAAGAACAAAAGTGAGGGGGGCAAGCCATGTTATCCTTGCTCGCCCCCGGTTTTTACTCGTTGGGGCTGAAGGAATTCGAATCATCAGGCTCGGCGGGATCATAGTTTTCTAATCACCTTCCCGCCTGTCCTCCGCAAAGAGAGGCCGGCGAGGAAATAGCTCCAGGGGCAAGACGGGGCCAAACCATCTCACCTTGCGAATCTCCCCGGGACAGGCCCGACCCAAGGAAAGGATAACCGCCTTAGGATGATGATCCGAATTCCTCCAACCTGGACCCCATGGGCTACGCCCAACTTTGCTTCTTTCAATCCGAAATCCGCAATCAGCAATACGCAATCGTCAGAGGTGTTTTAAAGACTGGATTCTCCACACCACCCGGGTCAGAGGGATCACCAGATATCGGAGCGTGTAGGCCAGCCGGGGAAAATATGCGATCTTGAGGAGGTTCTCGTACATCTCCAGAAATTCTTCCGCGTGAAAACGAATGATCCGCCCCTCCTGAGGAAAACCCCAGGCATTCATTTTCCGGGCTTCGGCTTCTTCTTGAAAGATCACCCGACAGTCAAAAGGCGGTTTCATCGCGAAGAGCGGAAGTCCTTCCACGGTGGGAATCTCCAGGATGCTCTGGCGCAGGCCTTCCCTCGACTGAAGGATGAATTCTTCCCTTTTATTCCTATTCTGGTAAACCAGCGGATCTTTGGGGATGGCGCAGGTCACGACCCAGTTCATCCTCCCCTTTACTTCCTGGCAGGCCGCCGGGCAGCCGGAGAAGAAGGCCAACGGCACTCGAAAAGCGGACAGAACCGTGGCAAAGAGTTCTGATTCGCAGATCCTTTTCCCGTTCACCAGGATCTCCGCGATTCGGCTGGTAAGGGTGTGAGCCAAAAAACCCTTTTCGTTCCCCCCCGCCGCGTGGAGGCCGACGAAGAGGGCGAAATCGGCCCCATACAATTTCCCGTAGCCGACGGCCGGGCCGGTGTAATAACCGGAGACCAGCTTTACCCGCCTGTCTAGGTATGCGGGGATGAGATTGTACCCGGTCCGGTGGAAGTCTTTGACCACCACTCCTTTTACCCCCCTCTCGAAAAGGGCCCCGGCCGCGGCGTTCAGATCCCGGGTCAGTTCGACCCGGGCTTCCTGCCACTCCGGGGTGGCCAGAAGGGTGTGAGCCTTGGTCCACGCGCCGGTGGATCCTTCCAGGTCGGCGACGATATAGGCGATTTTTCCTTTCATCGTTCTCCAGCTTCCAGGAGGCGGCGGCTCACCTCGGCCACGACACACCAGATCCCGTCGAGGGAAAAGTGATCCTGAATCGTGGAATCAAAGAGGACCTTGACCTGAGCGGCAAACTCTTCGCTCTCCTTCCAGAGAAGGTAGGCCAGGGGGACTTTGGGAAAAACGGTTACCGCGAAGGCTTTATCCCCGAAGAGAAGCTCAACCCCGCCCAAACGCCTTCCGGCCTCCCAAAATGCATCCGCATCTTTCCCGAAGTTTTCCTTCAACTCCTCCGTCCGCAGGGCATGGGGACCGCGGAAGAAGGTAGTCCCTCCCTTCAGCTCCTTTTCGCTGACCCAGGTATGGGTGGGTTCTCCTTCTTTCGCCTTCAGGAGGTAAAGGAGGACCATCAGGAAGAAATAATCGCGTAGCTTCTCTTCTTCGCAGAGATCCCCCCGCAGGCAATACATTCTCTTCTCCGCCGGCAGGATCAGATATTTCCGGTTGAGGACGGGCAGGAAATATCCTTTCCGCTCCTGGCTGTAGATGGCCCCGGTCCTCTGGCAGACCTCACTGGGGACCGCTTTAACCAGGCTCTCCCAGTAAATCTCATGCGTCGCTTGCTCGTCCCGATGGTCCAGGCCCATCTCCCCCTCCTCCCTTGAAAAGCAGTGTCGGTGTAAGTGCCGGTGTCCGTCCCTGCCAAATTGAGCATCCTCCCAGCCACTCGGGCGACGCTTCTTTTATGATACCCAAAGGCCAATTGCAAGGCAAAAAAAATCTCCGGTTTGGGGAGCGGCCATTTTGAGCAGCGGGTGGGCATGGTTGGGAAACCAAAACCCCAACAATAATTTCCTTCGGTAAACCCCGGCCCTGCAGGAGGACTCGCAGAGTTTGATCTTTCCGGGAAGCCTGGGTTGTGGCCCGGGGACGAGGGCCTGGTGCCCAAAAGGCATCGGCCCAGTCATTTCGGATTAGGGCTATTTACTTGACTCAACCGGATACCATATATAGTATGACGACACAAAAAGGTGATAAAATACCCCATCTCAATCCGGAGGTGGGCTATGGAATCAAAATTTTTTAATGAATGGATTAAACCGGTATTATTGGGATTGGTAGTAGTTATAATAACGTGGGTTTTAAGAGAATTTTGGGGGAATATAGAAATGA